>JANQSQ010000521.1 GCA_028283985.1 Rhodothermales bacterium
CGGGCCAACTGGTAGTAGACGTGATCTTCGGGGAAGCGGGCCGAGCCGAAAACCGTCACGCAAGGCCCGACAAAATGCAGCTTGCGAAAGCCCCGGAGAAACTCGAAGAAGATGCGCGCGGCCCGGATCAGTTCGGCCAGCCGCCTGCCCGGTCCGCTCAGGAAAAAGCGTTCCTCCAGCGTGCGTTTTCCGGAGCGCGGCGATCCTGAAGATATGTTCTTTGATGTCTTCAATTGAAGAGATTGATGTTATGAGTAATTCGTGCTGCCACAAGGGGGGAAGAATTTCGTGAATTCTATTCTCCCATGCCGTTCATCTGGCGCCGGATATAGTCCGCCAAAAGCGGTATCGCAAAAGCGTATCGGCCATATCCGAATCCAGACTGCGCCACAGTTGACATTTTAGGCCGCGTACCCTTTCAGTTTTTGGTAGCGACGATCATTCTTTATCTCCGGCCTCGCCTGCAAAATGTCTGTTAGACACTGTCCTAATTTATGAAGCGACCATGGCTGATCGCTAATGACATCATCCAGCAAACGCAGTGCCGCATCCGGGAATCTGGTACAGAAATCTCTCTCCTGCAGCCGATGGACAACGTGGTGGGGATACTCAAGCGGCCGGAGCCAATCGTGGATCAAATCCACCGCATCCGGGAATTTCTCTCCAGCGGCGATGCTCATCAATGCAAGTAACTCCGCGATGCCAGCAGAAACCAGATCAAGCGATTTTGGCCATATGCCTTGCCAGAAAGGCTGGATACGATTGTCCCAGTAGTCCTCGCGTTGCGCACCTGCGCTTTCAAGCGCCTGCGAGAGAGTTCTTGCCGCTTCCTGCAACCCCTCCTCCGGCAGGACATTGAACGCCGACCGAAATTCTACTGCCTCAGCTTTGTCCGTGCATGCCAGCGCTGCGTAGGTCAGAACCGTGGCATACTGCCGCCTGAACTCACCCAAGTCGTCGTAGTGGCTCGCGGTTTCAAGGAACTGCGGCCTGAAGGCATTCAGCAGGGGCCGATAAAGGCGTGGAGACCAGAGGAAGCCTTCCCAGACGATTTGGGCTTCTATGAGATTCTCGGTCCATTGGAAAAGGGGCAACAGATACTGCTCGGTCCAGGATCTGTCAACCCGAAATAGCGCAATTGATCTTGACGCCAACACTGCTCTACCGTGACGGAACCGTTCTACCTGCGTATCGCACATTTGCGTGAAAAGAGGCTCAAGGTGGTCAGGCAGGCGGTCATTGTCGTTCGGCTTGCCCCGGAACCAAAGAGACAACAGCGCTTGGGTAACAAGGCCGACCGGATGGTTGATCGCTTCAGTGACAGAGCGCCGGATCCGTTCGCCACCTTGAATTATGGTCAGGCCAGAACCAGGTTTAAGGGGTAAATTCAGAATACGCCGACACAAATCAAGCAAGATTTCATCATGTCCCTCGCCGGATTTGGACGTAGCGTATAGCCACCATGCCACGCCGTGTGCGATCTCTTCCAAGATGTCATCGGGCATGGTCGCTACCAGCGGAGCCGCATCTCGCCACGACTGCTGTACCAGACCTTCCTCGCTCCACACCTGCAATGCTTCTCGCCAACGGCTTGGCGGCCAGATGCCTTGTCGAGCCAAGTCGCAAAGAGCATCAAAACTCAAGGGGAACCGAGTGCGACACGTATCGCGCCAAGTGTCCTCGGACCAATGCCGCTGGGACGGAGAATCCTTTAGCCATTGAACCAAGTCGCGCAGCTCGCGAGGCGCAATGTCGATCTCCCAGTCGTCTTCGTAGTCCGGATCTCCGGTTCCGCTAATCCAGTAGGAAAATTCTTCGCGCCCATCAGGATGCAATTGCCATGACGGGTTCGCTGAGGACAAGGTGTCGAAGCGGCTTCGTGCAGCTTTCCCCAATTGCAGCCCTGATGCATCCAGTTTCGCCAGACGCAACCACACTGAGTCTTTCATTATTTTTCTCCAGCGGTCGGTTCAAGATTTTCTCGATACATGCGGGCGCGGAGGACCATCCAGAATCGCGGCTTCGAGCGTACCCTGAGATGATGAGGACAGACGATGACCTTGTAGCGCCAAGAGGCGCAGGACTTCGCGTTGTGTTTCCTCGGACCACAGCCACCAACATGCATCAGACAGTAACCAGTCAGACCATTGAGCCGAATCAATGCATCCATCTTGACTGGCGGCGAAGAAGGCGAGACGCTTGAACGTAGGATACGGAAGTTCGAACCATCCCTCTGCGATCCGAGTCGCCCTTGCAGGGTCATTTTCCTGAACGACCTGCCAAGCGTCGCGCAAAAGTTCGATCAGTATCACCCAGTCGTGAAACCCCCGATTCTGCCAGTGGGGTTCGATTGAGGGCAGATTCAAAAACGAACCGTCGTTGCGGTCATCTGCTCCGCCTAATTCACGCCGGAGATCCAAGGCGTCGAGCAACAATTGCCGAAGATCATCCAATAGCACCGGCAAGGCGGCTCGCCAATGTTCATCGGTCCGGTCGCCAATGACTGATCGAACATGGTCAGCGGCAAGCACAAGTTCCCAGTCGACAATCTGTCTCAAGTCCTCGGGTGGATCCGGTTTAGCAAGTTCATCAGGCCATCGGAACGGCCTCCTCAAGGCAATCATGGGCGAAAGAAATTCGCGCAACTTCATGCGCAGGGATGCAGTCAGGCCGTCGCGTTTCAGGTGATCCACCCACAGGGAAAGGCCGAAATCGCCTCGAAAAAATTTCACGCGCCCCCTCAACAATAGACGCCAAAGTAGCCGCATCCTTTCGTCAGGAATAGCATTTGGAGAATTCGCGCGAATCTCGTTCAGCTCGTCGCTTTTGCCTTCGCGGTTCAGGTTGTCAAAATGATCAAGCGCGGATTCGATCGACCGCGCCAATTCATCATGCAATCGACTTCCATTTTTCGCCAGCCAGAAAATCAGTTCAGGGTCGTTAAGGTGTCGCGTCAGCCAGTGGGCGATATAACGCATCACGGTGTCCCAATCGCTGTACTGAAAGCGATTCTCGGAAAATGCCGTCAACCACTCGATTGGTGGTGCTGGATTGAGCTTCGCGAAACGTTTGGCCGGTAGTCCTGATTTATCCGAAAGCGCCCAGAGTACGCGCCCTACGAAGTCATCCTGCCGGGTGCTTTCAGAAGGCCGCGCCAACGCATATTTAGCCACAATCTGCTCCTTGCCAAGGACTCCATCGCGGTGGGTTTCCCCCCAGAGTTTCAATGTCTGATGCAGCGCGGAATGGCCGTTCTTGCCTGGATAAACTTCGTAGAGGATCGGCTCGACCCCTTTGGACTTCCATGCGATGGATTGGGTCATTTCCTCACCAGAATCGTAATCTCCCAAGGCATAGGCTTGGGGTGTTGTTTCACCCAACATCCGGTCGGCAGCCAAGGCATCCATCATGTAGCGCAACACCGGATCGTTGATGCTATACCCGACGAAACACACCACATAGTTGCGAAACAGTTCGCTGACAAAGCGCGCTGCCCATCGCTCGGTCAGGTAGGCCAAGCCAAAATCGCCGCTGGTAACAACGAGCCTTTGCAGTGCGCTTTCGTCTTCGTCCGGTTTCGAGGGTAACAATCCGTGCAAATAGACGAGCCCATTCCAGCGGCTGGCCTTCGGAATGGGAAGTGTCGGTGCGGGAAACGCATGGTGCGTCTGCTTGCTTCGCCTGGCGACATGTTCAAATATCCGGTCGAAATTGGTGGTGACGAGTCGGAGCTTTTCATTGCGACCACGGGCCAGCTGGAGTAGCGCCGCGTGGGTATCGGTAGCCCCGCGGCGTCTGAGTTTGGGTTTCAGAACCTCTGCCAATGCCTTTCGAACGGCGATTCTCTGTCCGGGTATTCGCCGCTCCAGCAAGTCCAAGGTGATATCGAACTGTTCCCGCTTATAGGCTTCGTCTTCAAGTTGGGTACGGGTTGTGTGCAACCGGCGATAAATCTCGTCCACCAACCCCTTGAAGTCCGGCAATCCTGCGGGATAGGAAATGCCCGCTCCACAGAAGAACACTGCGCGGTCCTCTTCGTGCGCCTGTAGCAGAGCATCTGGAATGTCCGGGCCGTTGCTTACGAACTGCATTGAGTGGATCTACTTCTTTTCACTGGTCGGGCTATATTAAGAAACGCAGTGTGCCCGTCCTTGTTGACGGACTATCAAGGAAATACTAAACTTCACCCCCGAAACAGCATCTCGTTTAGCCGCGCCTGCCACTCCTCCTCGTCAACGACTTCAAAGCGCACTACCTTGCTTCGCATTGCAGGAACGAATTGGGCCCAATCTGCCTTGCGGGCATGGTCGCTACAGATATCGAAGACGGACCGCTTGTATTCAGTGTCTTTCGACCCCTCCAAGTGAACGCCTTTGGTTTCGACCACGAAAACCTGGTGAAAGTCATCATCCGCTTCGGACTCGTCGTCCCGCAGCGTCACGATGAAATCAGCGTATATCCGACGCGGCTTCCATCCCTGCACATAGTAATCCTTGCGAGCACGGTTGCGATACCAAAAGAAGAGGCGGGCTTGTTGATCCAGATAGGTCGCCACCTTGCTCTCGAACTGGTTGAGATCATCCTCTGTGGTGACATCGAAAAGGTTCCGCTGGTAGGGGCTGCCGTCCTCCCGGTTCGCCCGCTTCGCTTGTGGAACCTCAATTTTTTCGGGAAGGCTATTGAAATCGAGATCCTCTGTAACGACCAGAAAGCGCATCTCGCCTGACTCCAGGAGACTGCGAAAGACTTCTCGCGACAAGCGGTCGCGTTCCCTCTCAATCTGTCGGCGCAGCGCCTCAAGGATAAAAACATGATTGGCCTCCACGCGCTCGGACGGATAACGCTCAAGCAGTATCCTGAAAGTACGGCGAGCCAAATCGCACCCTCGCCACGGATTGGGCACCAGATCCAGCAGATGGCTGGCAGCGAAAAAGTAATCCATGGGGTCGGTATCGCTGCTTGCCCCGGACCCATTCGTTGTTTCAGCCCCGGAAACATCGAACCCCGGAAGACTTGTGTCATCCGTCAGGTTTGCTCGCAACGCCACATCTCCCTGATTTCCCTCGCCCATTTCCAGATCGCCCAATGGGCTAATGTCGATGTCGTCCCAAGGGACCCTTGAGAGGATGTCCGCCTCGTAATGAACCAGACGCCAACCATCCACACCCCGAATCATAAAGACAGGGAGGACCAGATCGCGCGCTGCTTTCCGGTAATTATCCCGCTGCCGTGTCATCAGTTTCTCCGCTGGCCCGGTCAGACTTTCATTGGAAACTACTCTCCCTTCCAGTCCCTGCAAGCCCTCCAGCCCGAATCCTTTCTTAACCTCTTTCAACAACTCGTTTGCACGACGACTGAAACAAAAGACGTAGCTCTCGTCAAGCCAGGTCACCTTGGTTTTCTGCGCATACGGCTGTCGCAAAATACGCCCGACCAACTGCGTGATCCCCGTCCTTGACATGGGGTTGGTGAGGATCGTCAGAATGTAGGCGAACGAACAATCCCAACCTTCCTGTAGCGCTTGTTTGGTGATGATGAAACGGATCGAACAGTCACGGGACATCAGACCGCCTATGTCGTCCACCTCCTTGAGATCGTCTTGCGCGCTGGTCTTGACCGCGATATATTCGGGAGCAATCCCCGGATGCCGAAGGAGATACTCTCGTACATCGTCCGTGTGAACGTATCCGGGCTTGCGCTGCTCCTTGCCGGTTCTTTCGACCTGGATTACGCAAATGGGCCGGATGTAGCTCCCGGTTTCCGCTTCGTGCCGCTGCGCTTCCACCTCCAGAATCTCGCGGTGCTCGATCGACGCCAGCAACGTATCCCGCCAGTCGCTGCTTGCCTTGTTAAGAATGTGCAGGTCCAGCTTGATCATCTCTTCGGCGTTGAGTTCCTGACCCCGGATCTCGACGAGCACATTGGCGCCCTTGGCTGGCGTGGCCGAAAGCTCCACAATCATGCACGGGTTGAAGCCTTCGAGCGTCGCTTTTGCGTTGGCGCTGTACGCCTTGTGTCCCTCGTCGAGAATGATCAGGGGCTGTAGAAGACGCACTGTGTTGCCAAGCGAGGTCTTGATGTAGCGGCCCCAAAAGCCTGTCGTTTGCTCGAAGGTGTCGAGATTGGGACATTCCTCCAGCATTTTGGCGTGCGCAGGAGAATCGTCGTCTGTAGGAAAAAACCGGTCGAAACCCCCGCTGTCGCGAAACATCCGCAGCGTGTCCTTCGTCTGCCGGTTAGCCGACGGGAGCATGAGCAAAAGGATACAAAGGTTCTCGGCGACATCGTGCGGGCCGAAGGCCGTGGTTTTCTCAAGTATGAGCGTACGCTGCCCTGACGCCAGATCAATCTGTTGGCGATAAGGGTGGTCACGATCCTTGAGCGCCTTGAGCGTCTGATTGTATATCTGCGTTGTAGGTACGATCCACAGAACGAGCCCGCGCTGACTCTGCCGGAAATGTACGTTGACAAGGTCAATCACCTTGGTTGCAAGCAACGTCTTGCCGCCGCCAGTCGGAACCTTGAGACAGAAAACAGGCAAATGGTCGCCGAGCCCGTTGCGACGAGGAATACAGATCCTCCCGGGCACTGTCTTCCTCCATGCCCGTTGAACCCAGTCGAAACCCCAATCGGGGTTCTGGCTTCGGGCATCCTCGTCCTCTTTCCTCCACTTTGCGAGATCCTCAAGGAAATCGTGTACTGTTTCCAGCGTTCGCTTTTGGTATTCCTTCAGGATCATGATTCCAGCCTCTCGATCGCTTCGTATATCTGAAAGGGCAACTGCTGAAAATCGATCCGGTACTTGTGAAGAAACTCTGGATCCAGGTACTTGGCGGGTGCAAAGACGAGCCGCTTACGCTCGCCGCTGGGCAAAGCGCTGGCGACGGGAAGGGTCAGCGCGAGATTCTTGAGCCTTTCGACATCCGGCTCATAGAGAAGAAAAACATCGTGCGACGCAGTGCGACCGACAAACCCGGTGTCTCGGTTAGTCTCGGCCGGGTCGAACTCCTGCCCGGTCGCTGTGAAGAAGATGTACGAGGCGAGCTTCTCCCACGACGGCAGGTGGGAGCCGTCGAGAAGCGACTCCTGGCGCATGGGGCGCCCGAGTTCAAAGTAGCTGAAGGCACCGCCGAGGCCCTCGGTATGTTCGACAACCGCCGTCTCGCCAGCGACAACGAGTTCTCCTTTCTCGAATTGCCTCGATATTCGGTCGTAATCGTCCCCGTACTGCTCCTCAATGGCCTTCACGGACCCCGTCAATTTGTCGCTTAGCTTCGCGTACGTGATCTCCTCCCGCATCAACTCCGTCTTCTGGGTACCCTTGAAGGCGTATCCGTTGATGACACGTCGAACGCGCTCGGCGGTGATCGTGTCCGCATAGTCCTCGCACTCGACGAGGATGAAGCGCCGGTTGCCGCCGTCTTCCCGGTTCTGGGCAAGGACAGCGTGGGCCGTTGTGCCGGAACCGGCGAAGGAATCGAGGATGATGGAGTCAGGGTCGGTGGCAATCTGGAGAATACGACGAACGAGGCGAGACGGCTTGACGGTGTTGAATACGTCTTCGGATCGCTCGAATTGGAGCGTGGAGACCAGTTCCTTCTTTGCCTCCTGCGTGTTGCCGACATCAGTGTGAAGCCAAAGGGTCTGCGGGACGACTCCCTTCTTCACCTCCGCGAGAAACCGCTTGAGGCGGGGCATGTTATTACCACCCTTCCCCCACCAGACTCGCCCGTCCGCATCCAACTCGGCGAACCTCTCGGGAGATACGCGGAAGTAGTTGCCGACCGAAGGCTTGAACTTCTTGCCGGAAGGGCTGGTGACTTCGTAGGTGCCCTGACTATAGAAATTCCTCGCAGTCAAGTCGCTGGAGGACCACGGCCCCCGGGGGTCATCATCAGGATTCTTGTATCGCTTGACCGCCCGCTCGCCGCGCTCGATCAGGTTGGGGCACCATGCCTCAATTCGGCGCGCGTATGCCATCACGTAGTCGTGATCTTCCGAGAAGTATTTCGCGGTGTTCTTCGGGGAGAAAACCTTCTGCCATATGGCGGTAGCCAAGAAGTTCTCCTCGCCGAACACCTCGTCCATCAGAGAGCGCAGATGATGCACTTCGTTGTCGTCGATGGACACGAAGATCGCCCCGTCCTCCCGGAGCAATTCGCGCAGGAGCTTGAGGCGCGGCATCATCATGCAGCACCACTTATCGTGGCGGGTCAGGTCGTCCCGGTCCACCACTTTGCCCAACCAGTTCCGCAGCAGTGGGGAATTCACGTTGTCGTTGTACGCCCAGCCCTCGTTGCCCGTGTTGTAGGGCGGGTCGATGTAGACGCACTTCACCTTGCCGTGGTAGTTCGGCAGCAGGGACTTCAGCGCCCTCAGGTTGTCGCCGTGGACGATCAGGTTATCGTGCAGGCTTGCCTTTTCGCTAAGCCCCTTCTCGCGCACTGGCAACAGCTCGTGGAAGGGCACCGCCAAGTGATGGTTCTCGACGAAGACCTTGCCCTTGAAATGGAGTCGCGGCAAAGGATCCCTGCTCTAAAATCTACTATCAACATGTTCCCAGTGCTTTGCCCACTGGCACCGCGGTATGCCCACCATAAATTAAGCCCCGTGGCGTCGCCACGCAACCAGTTTGCCGTGATTCAAGCGCCCTGCAAAAGATCAAAATCGCTAATTCGCGCTGGCGAATAGCGCTGCGCTGCAACTTTTAGTTTCACTAATATCAATGGCTAAATTTAGTACGAATGACTAAATCTGTACGGGGCTTCCCCATTTGAGCGCTTCCCCGTCGCAACCGCCGCCGATACGGCGCCCCTTAAACCCCCCAAAATCGTCGTTTTGCGTAATTTCTACTCCATTTCTACTACTTTTTTACTCCATTTTTACTACTTTTCTACACATTACAGGATATTTTGATTACGTGCGCTGGCTCGGGCAGCCGGCGCGGTCCGCGTGGACGTATCGGGATGGGGCGGTCTCGACTGGCGGCAGGATGTGACTGGAGGAACATTGGGATATGCCTTGTGTTGGCCCCAACCGAACAGCAAGGAAAGCTGAAGATGAAAAAACAAAGGCGGTTCCCGGCGGCCATGATCCCGGCGCTCACCACCGTGGTAGCGCTTCTCATGCTCAGCCCCGTGAGGGGCGCCGCCCAGAACTTCGGATCGGTCACCTTCCGGACCTCGGGAGCCGCCGAAGCGCAGCCGTACTTCGAGGCTGGTCTCCTGTTGCTCCACAACTTCGAGTACGAGGACGCCGCAACCCAATTCCGGAGAGCCCGCGAGATCGATCCGGGCTTCGCAATGGCGTATTGGGGCGAGGCCCAGACCCACAATCACCCGATCTGGATGCGGCAGGACCGCGACGCGGCGCGAGCCATCCTGGAGGAGTACGCGCCCACCACCGCCGAGCGCCTCGCACGGGTTCCGACCGAGCGCGAACGGGACTGGTTCGAGACCGTCGAGGTCCTCTACGGCGACGGCCCCAAGCAGGACCGCGACTTCCGCTACCGGGACGCCATGCGGCGACTCGCCGAGAAGTACCCGGGCGACCTGGACGCGGCCGCCCTCTATGCCCTCTCGCTGCTCGGCACCGCGCACGACGGCCGCGACTTTCGGATCTACATGAAGGCCGCCGCCGTGGCGCAGCCGGTCTTCGAGGCCAATCCGATGCACCCCGGCGCCGCACACTACATCATCCACGCCTTCGACGACCCCATCCACGCGCCGCTTGGGCTGGCGGCCGCGCGCGCGTACTCGGAGATCGCGCCGGACGCCTCCCACGCGCAGCACATGACCTCGCACATCTTCGTGGCCATGGGGCTCTGGGACGAGGTGGTGATCGCGAACGTGCGCGCCCGGGACGTACAGAACGCGGGACTGGAGCGGAAGGGGCGGCGGACAAACGTGTGCGGGCACTATACTTCGTGGCTGCACTACGGGCACCTGCAGCTCGGGCGGATGGACGAGGCCGCCGCGGGGATGGCGGCCTGCCTGGCCCGCATGGGCGATGACCCGACGCCCGAGGAGGCCGGCTACTT
>JANQSQ010000135.1 GCA_028283985.1 Rhodothermales bacterium
GCCCGTCGCCGCCGAAATCCGCGGCATACACCGCGGCGGGTTGGTCCGGACCGGCCTGCATCTGCGCATTCAACCCTCTGTTGCCGACAACCAGATCGATATCGCCGTCGCCGTCCAGATCCTGTGCGCGCAAGACATTCCACCAGCCTGCCGTACCGGCGAAACCCGATTCGGAAGCGGGTATCTCAACCCATTCTCCGGTGTACCGGAATGCACGGATCGGCATCCACTCTCCCGCCAGAACCAGTTCCGGGCGCCGATCTCCATCCATATCCATCCACAGCGCATCGGTCACCATCCCCGGCGCCCGCAACTCCTCCGGCGTGACATCCACGAACCTTCCTCCCGTATTCTCCAGGAGATAACTTGGCGGAGCAAGCGGGTAGCGGCCCGGAAGCACCCGCCCGCCTGCAAAAAGGTCGAAATCGCCATCCGCATCGAAATCATGCGCCGCTACCGTACCTCCGCTGCTGTGTAAATCGGGCAAGGCTTGTTCGTCATAGACGTACCCGCCGGCGCCGTCATTGACGTACAGGCGGTCCTGATAAACCGACATATCCTCCGCTTCGAACGATCCGCCGCTGACCACATACAGGTCCTGGTCGCCATCGCCGTCCGCATCCAGAAAAAGCGCGTCCGTATCCTCATAGCCGCTATGCGCTTCGAAAGCTGCGCCGGGACCCCGGTAAAACGATCCATCGGGGCGCTGCAAAAAGAGCGCACCGGACTGACCCCGCGCTCCACCGACGAATACATCCTCCAGCCCGTCTCCGTCCGCATCGCCGGCGGCCAGCGCGGGCCCCTGGCGCGACAACATATGCGGAAGCAGGCGCTCGCGCTCGAAATCGACGAACGGATTCTCCTCATGGACGAATTGCAGCCCCCTCGCGTCCGGCGCCTCCACGAAAAATGGAGGCGATTCCAGGGGTTCCTGTGCATCCGGCCCCTCGGAATCGGCGGCCCGGCGATGCAGCGTCACCGTTCGATTCGCGGGCACATCCTGTATCCGCTGGCGCGCGCCATCCGGCCAGACCACCTCGAGATCGACCTGCTCCAATTCGCCCAGACCGAAAAAAAGCGCCGGCTCCACGGACGACAAATACCCCCGCACCGGGTTCATTTCCCGGTAAAAACGCTGTCCTCCCCCCGTTGCCTCCACCACAGCGCCGATCCCGAACCGGTTGCCTTCCGGCCCTTCGAGGCGAACCTTCAGATAATGCCCCGTAGCAAGGCGGTCCGCATCGTTGCGATAGACAAAAGCTTCCGCATTGATGTTGTTGACCACCAGATCGAGATCCCCATCGGCGTCCAGATCGGCGTACGCCGCGCCGTTCGACAAGGAACCCTCGCCCATCCCCCAGTCCCGCGTCTTGTCCGCAAAGGCGATCCCCGATTCGTTTCGATATATATAGTTACTCAACAGGGTGGAAGGCATTTGCCGGATCATTTCCATCGAGGAGAAGGCTGCGCCCCGGGCGCTCGCCTCCCGATACGCATTCACCAGCGTGACCCGGAGAAAATCGAGATTCGTGTAGTCGCGTACAAAGCCATTCGTAACGAAAAGATCGGTACGGCCATCGAGATCGAA
>JANQSQ010000577.1 GCA_028283985.1 Rhodothermales bacterium
TCCGCGAAGTATTCCGGAAATATCACGCCGTTCTGAAAGCCGACCCCGGCCCAGAATGCGACGCCGACCACAAGCGACTTGCGATAATCGATCCCGTCCTGAACGACGATACGCATGCCGACCACAAAGAGCATCGCCAGAAGGACGGCGATATACGCCGCGGCCACCGGGCTTGGTATCGCCAGAACCCCGGCAATTGCCTTGGGAAGAAAAGCCAGCACAATAAATAGTATCCCGACGGCAACGCCGACCCTGCGGGCGCCCACCCCTGTAAGTTCAGTGACCGCTACGCTTGTGGAATAGGTTGTGTTCGGGACGGTCCCCGCAAGACCGGACAGCAAATTGCCCAGCCCGTCTGCAGCCACTGCTCCCTGCACCGCGCGAAAATCCACCGCCCGAGGGGTACGCCAGGAAACACGCTGAATGGCGACGGCATCCCCAACCGTTTCGATGGCGCCAATCAGGGTCACAAACACGAATGCCGGAAGCAGGGTCCAGAAAACCGGACCGAACGAAAGATCCATGCCCGGCCAACCGCTCTTCGGAAAACCGATCCATGAAGCTTCTGCGATGCGGGCAGTATCATAAAGCCCGTAGAATCCGCCGACTACAGAGCCCGCGATAACCCCGATGACCGGCGCCCAGTGTCGCAAGGCACCCTTCGCTTTCAGGGCAATGCCGCTAATGCACAGTATGGTTGCAAGCGCGGTCATCGGAGCCGCCATTTCGGGAGACCCTTCCGGTACCTCATGCAACATGTCGAAAATGATCGGCATGACCGTCACCGCTATCAGCATGACTACGGTCCCGGTGACGGTTGGGGTCAGGACGCGCCGGAAGAGTGAGAGACGCGCCGCGAGCGCGAACTGGAAAAGCGCGGAAATGATGACCAGGGTGGCGAGCATGGCCGGACCGCCCTCGACAAGGGCCGTGATACACACCGCGATAAACGCCCCGGAGGTTCCCATCAGCAGCACATAGCCCGCGCCGATCCGGCCGAATCGGACTGCTTGCAGTATCGTCGTTACCCCGCTGATCATGACCGCAGCAAAGACGGCCCAGGATAAAAAGGTCTCCGTTCCTCCGGCGGCCCGGATGACGATCATCGGGGTAAACACGATGCCGGCTATGCAAAGCACGGTCAGTTGAAAGCCCAGGCCGAAGGAAAGCGTGGTCGGGGGCGATTCGTCGGCCTGATAGCGAACGCTTGTGCGGGGGTTTGTCGTGTCCGTGGTCATCTCGTAATACGGATTTTGCAGGAAGTAGTGCGAAAATACTGAATGGCGTCCCGGACAGCAATAAATATTTCCGCCGACGCTTTTGTCTTTGTAATATCCATTCCATATACTCTAACCCGTGTGTAATTGCGGGATGGATATCAGGGCGCCGGGAAACCGGGCAGAAAGCCGGGCCTACAGTCTGGAGGTGCAGTCCCAATTCTTTCTCCTGGTTACACAAAACCCAAGGCATGCCCCGGCATGTTTTTCAAACACGAGCGTATACGATCACTATAACAACAGGAGAACAACCTGATCATGACAGCAACAGAAAATCGACTCCAGGAACTTGCCAATGAGAACCTGAACATATCGGGTTCAGCCGATCTCGACGTCGGCCTCAGCGACTCCGATGTATCTTCAATGGACGCGGTTGCATTCATTAAACTGGTTGGCAAGAAGTTCAACGTGGAGATTCCTCCTGAAGACTTCGCGCAAATTACCAGCTTGCGGGCCCTTGGCGCATATCTCGATGCTCACTCGGGGTGAGCACGCGGCATGCAGGGATACAGGAGTCGTCGGGCTGTGAGACGCTCGATCCCTGCGGAATCATGGCATCTCCCTCTATTGACGAATGCTGGTGGCATTCCTTCAATAGAATAGACGATGTAGTTGTCCTGCATGTTGATCTGACGCCCAATGCGGCGCGTGAAGCATGCGCTCTGGCGTGGCT
>JANQSQ010000620.1 GCA_028283985.1 Rhodothermales bacterium
GATTCTCCGCGTTGGTATCGAGTACGAACACCGCTCCCGCCACGTCAATGCACTGGCGGTGCGCCAACGACCCGTCAAAGATGCGAAGGTCCCGGACGCCGGGAAGCCATTCCATGTTCATGGGGGGCGGATCGCTGTTCAACACGGTAACCTGCTTCCCCAATTTTGCAAGAAAATCTGCAAAGGCCACTTCCGACCCAAGCGCATCCCCGTCCGGACGAACATGAGTCGTCAAGAACAAGCGATCATGTTTCTCTACGAGAGAAAGTATGTCAGCGGGCGTGCCCTGTGTCATGATTCCGATTTCGCGCCCTTGATCCCGCGTAAGCCGGTTTCGGAGAGCAGGTTCACATCGTACGTGCGGATACGCCGGTTTCGGGCACGGTGGCTTTCGAAAGCCAACCCGATCATTCGATGCACAAGCTCTCCAAAGGAAATGCCCGCCGGCTCCCAAAGATAAAATGAGAACGAGCCTGGAATGGTGTTGATTTCGTTGAAATACACGGCGCCGTCGGCTTCGTCCATCATGAAATCAATACGCGCCACCCCTGCGCATCCCAACAGACGAAACACCTGCAATGCCAACGCGCGAATGCGTTCGGCGGTTTTTTCGTCGATCGGCGCGGGGACAATGCGATCCAGGGACGCCATACCGCGCCCCGCTTCCGGCTGTTTGGCGTTCCGTGCGCCACGCTTGGCTGCTTCTCCACCGCGGTCCCCGCGCATGTACTTGTCCCGGAAAGTAAGCAACTCTTCACTGTCGATGTGCAGGGGTTGCTCAAGCACGCTCACGACGGCGTTATCCTCCCTGCCAAGCACCGCGCAATTGATTTCCTTCAACTGCTGCACGGCGTGCTCCACGACCAGTTTCCTGTCGTACCGGAATGCATCCTCGATGGCCCGGTCCAGCGTCTCTCGGTCTCCGGCCTTTGCAATACCTATCGAAGACCCGAGACAAGCCGGCTTGACCACGACAGGATACCCTAATTGCCGCTCGCAGCGATCCAGCCAGACCTCCTCCTGATCTACCCACTCCGATTCGTGCAGGGCCAGAAAATCCACCACGGGAATATCCTGATCCCGACAGAGATACTTGGACAGCGCTTTGTCCATGCCGATGGACGATCCGGCAATCCCGCTGCCTGTAAAGGGCGCGTTACACATTTCAAGAAATCCCTGTACGCCCCCATCCTCTCCGGAACCACCGTGCAAGGCAAGAAACGCCACGTCCAACCGGTATGTCCTCGGACGGCGCGCAAACCACCCGGCGCGTTTCTGTTCGACCAGCAGCAGCGTATGCGCATCGCCCGGAACGGGATGGACCGGGACAGCTTCCCGACGAATGCGCTCGACATCCCGGAACGCCTGGATATCCGCCAGCATGTCCCCGACGAACCAGGCGCCATCCTTGGCTATGTAAACCGGCACAGGTTCGTACAACTCCCGGTCCAGCGCATGAATCGCCTGCTGCGCTGTGATGACGGATACCTCGTGTTCGGGGGCAACCCCTCCGAAAAGCACCCCGACACGTATCTTGTGAGCACTCGAATGCATGCCGGTTACTCCGTAGTGTCCGTCGGCACGAACTGCTTTTTATGGTAGATGGCCCAGGGGCGCCCTACCATCTCACTGCCCGTAAACGGCGTGTTGCGGCTCTTCGAACGGATATGCCGCGACTCGAACGTCCAGCGCGTCGTAGCGTCGAACACGGTCAGATTGGCCTCTTCTCCTTCGGCAACGACAGGAAGAGGCAAACCAAGAATACGCCGGGGAGCTACCGTGATTTTCCGTACGGCTTCGGCTACCGTCAACACGCCCGGCGCAATGAGTTCCCGGCCAATCAGGCCCCAGGCCGTTTCGAGGCCGAGAATGCCAAACGGGGCCGCAAGAAATTCCACCTCCTTCTCAAAGGGGGCATGTGGAGCATGATCCGTGCAGATCGCATCGATCGCGCCGTCCCGAAGCCCTTCCTTGAGGGCCTCCACATCCGCTGCCGTGCGTAAAGGGGGATGCATCTTGACTTCCGTACTGAAACCGGTCGATTCGACGGCTTCGTCAGTCAGGGCGACATGGTGCGTGCACACCTCCGCGGTAACCCGAATGCCGCGCTTCTTCGCCTGGCGCACCAGGTCGACAGCCTGCGCCGTGGAAATATGCGCCACATGCACATGCCCCCCTGTAAATTCGGCCAGCAGAACGTCGCGGGCAATCATCACCTCTTCCGCAAGAGACGGGATACCGGGAACGCCAAGCCGGGTCGCCACCTCTCCCTCATGCATGTGTCCCTCCGCATTGAGCGTAAGGTCCTCCATATGGTTAATGATCGGCTTCCCGAACGAGGAACTGTATTCGAGTGCGCGCCGCATCAACCCGGCATGCTGCACCGGCGAGCCGTCGTCGCTGAAGGCAACCGCCCCGCCAGCGATCAAATCTCCCATTTCGGCCAGCGTCTCCCCTTTGCGATCCTTCGACACACAGGCAACGGGATGTACATCCACCGGCGTGCCCGCGGCACGCTCGACGATGAACTCCACCACATCGCGCGTGTGAATGGGAGGGGAGGTATTGGGCATACATGCCACAGCGGTAAATCCACCGGACGCCGCGGCGCGGCATCCGGTAACGATCGTCTCCTTGTGCTCGTAGCCCGGTTCCCGAAAATGGACATGCATGTCCATCCAGCCCGGAGAGACGATCTTGCCGGAACAATCGTAGACAGGAACATCCTTCGCAGCAAGGTCTGCCCCCATGGATGCGATCCGGCCATCCCTGACCAACACGTCGGCAGCTTCCTGTGAACCGGTTTCCGGATCAAGCACAGTGCCTCCCTTGAGAAGAAGATCGGGTGTCGTCATGCGGCGAGTCTTACAGGTTGTCTGCGATGTAGTCCGTAATGAGCGTGTACAGGTGCAAGCGGGTCATTCCCCCGTAAATCCCGTGATTCCGGCCAGGATAAATCATAAGGTCGAACTGTTTGCCGGCTTGCTGCAGCGCATCCGTCATCTGGACCGTGTTCTGAAAATGCACGTTGTCATCGAGATCGCCGTGTATAATCAGCAGGTTCTGGTTGTCTCTTAGCCGGTCTGCCCATGTTACAGGCGCACTGTTCCGATAGCCCTCCTCGTTGCGTTGCGGAGTGGACATATACCGCTCCGTATAGATCGTGTCGTACTGGCGCCAACTGGTCACCGGAGCCACGGAAACGCCCAGTTCAAACGTGTCCGGCCCATCTTCATACAGCATCGACATAAGGGTCATGAAACCGCCGTAGCTCCATCCCCACATGCCCGTGCGTTCCCCATCGATATATGGTAACGCACTGAAATGCTTTGCCGAAGCGATCTGATCCTCCGCCTCGAGAATTCCCAGTCTTCCGTACGTCGCGCTCTTGAAGCCCTTGCTGCGTCCTCCTGTGCCGCGGTTGTCCACGCTGGCGATAATCATGTCGTATTCCTCGACAAGATACGCATGCCAGAGATACCGGCTGCCGCCCCATGCATTTCGCACGGTCTGCGACCCGGGCCCGCCG
>JANQSQ010000636.1 GCA_028283985.1 Rhodothermales bacterium
CGTTCGTTGCCGGGCCTGCGGTCGGTTTGAGCGTCCGCCGAAAGCTGGTGCATGCGTTCGAACCTTTTCCAGCGGCGAGTTGCCTCTCCATCCCCGAGATGGTATTCGTCGCCAACCTTCTCCAGGTTCATTGTGCGGTCGATGTCCGACGAACTGTCTGTAAGCATGAGCGTCTGCACATGCTCCACGAACAGAAGAAATTCGGTCGGGAAGTCGCGCATCTGCAGGCTGAGGTCGTCGTAGCCGCCGGGCTTGAGCGGCAGCCGCACAATATTTGTCGCCCAAGCCACGAACCCGCGCAGAACATTATCCTCGTCTCGATATATAGTCGGATCGACAGGTTCGGGTAGACGCAATGCCGGGAAATTGGTAGCGTCCGGGACAACTTCCTGAATACGTTTGCGAGAGCGTTTGCTATCAAACCGAAAGGATCCGGAGCGGCTGAAGAACTCCGGCGCATTGCTTATGCCGAGGACGGATTTGAAGCCGAGACCGAACGTGCCAATCTGGCCGGTTGCTCGCTTGGGCGAAAGACGCGAGAACATCAGTGCCTCCACACCTTCCTGATTGATCGGTTCTCCATTATCCGCACAGTAGAGATGATTTTCCGTTAGATGGATTGCGATGCGTCCCTCGTTCTGCTCGCGAGACACCTTGTCTAATGTCT
Source organism: Rhodothermales bacterium (assembly GCA_028283985.1). GTDB lineage: Bacteria > Bacteroidota > Rhodothermia > Rhodothermales > VXPQ01 > VXPQ01. The sequence continues at coordinate 668 of JANQSQ010000636.1, forward strand.
CAGTCTCTGCATCGGGAAAAAGTGCATCCGCACTGTTCTGAATCAATTCGAACAACTGGCGATGGGCGTAGCCGCCATGCACCGTGTCGGTTTCAACGCGGGCGTGTTCGGTCACAAGCTTCGGTTGTTCCCTATAACTATTTAGGGTTTTGTTCGCCTCTTCGGCAATGTGGCGGCCCAGTTCCTCCTTTGGCCCGGCCCAGTCGCTCGCGGATGGATTTGTCATATTTTTTCTGTATAAGGCATTTTCATCGTCCGTTGAAAATGCTCTATAGAGTGAAAATCATGAAAGATCTCACCGTGATATTTAAGGAAAGGGGAAGCGATTTCCTTCACCGAAACAACAGCCCATCCCACCATACGGGTTTTTCCCTTCCCCGGTTCGAGGGGCGGAAAGTTGTCTCTGTGTTGATGACGATACGAGTTGGAGGACCAAGGCTCACACGACAACCCCGGCTACGGCGCGTTGCACCAGATTCAGCACGGCATGGGCTCCTGCGGAACTGGACCGCGCCATTTCGAGCGGCGTCGCCCCGTCGAGTAGTGGATGGGAACGATGCAAGAAATTGTCGATACGTCTGGCGTCGCCGTGATATGCCTGGGCCAAGGCGTCAATGATGTGCCTCGGTTGGTAGATGTGCTCGTTATGTTTTTCAGGAAGAGGCTTGGATGTCATGGCCCGGCGAATTAATGATTTTTATGATGGCTATGCAAGCATTGCCATGTTTCAGCATTCCCTTGGTTGGAAGGAACACGGACCTCTACGCTCTCGCCGGCCGCACAAAACGCGCAAGGACTGCCCCGGCAAGTGTCCAGCCGATGATGTCGTACGCTGCCATCCATACGAAGAAGGTCCACGGGGTGCGCCACCATATCGGCCATGCCAGGTCGGACCAGAATGCAACGGCAACTCCTGCCAGCACCACAAACAGGACCCGATTTCGCCAGGTCGGCAGGCTCGGGAGCAGCATGCGCAGCAACATGCCGATGAGCAGCGCCGTAATGAGCATATGTATGAAGCCGCCGACCATCATGGAAGGGGGCATCATGGATTCGCCCTGCATGCGAATGAACAGGAAAGCGAGCGGCCCGGCTTCATGCCGCGCTACGGCTTCGGCGTCGTCGGCGCCTGCGGGATAGGGTACGTAATACGCGCCCGTTTCGGGGATGCTTTCGGAGAGATATTGCTGCAGCGCTTCCTGGTCGGGGTGGATGTGCATCCCGGGAGTAGGGATCAGGCCCCAGAAAACGAATCCCCATGCGAACAGAACGACAGCGGCGAGAAGAGCTCCCAAAGCAAGGTTTTTCATGGTATTTCCCCGTTCGTTTTACCGGATTGACAAGGTGGATGTGCATCGAAAGGCGCAAACAATAAAAACGCTTCTGGACACAAGCGCAAGGTATGCTGTCTGAGAGACGGGGTGTTTAAGGGCAGGAAGGCGTAAATATCGGGGAACCGTTGCGGCCCGGAGAGGTCGCACTACGCATAATCAAGTTCGTTTTCAGAGAAACGGCATTGTGGTCCGATGGGTGTAGCTGTAAGCAGTATTGCGGAAGTCCTTGGCGGCGAATCTGTTCTTGGGCGTCCTGTGTCTGAAATGCGTGAACTGGATGCTGTAGTGCGTGAAGGATTGCCTGAATCCGCATTGAAGCACGTACTTGACGCTGTGACCGCATATGATGGTGGAAAGGTTTGGGAAGAGTACTGGAACAAGATCGCATCTCAATCCAGGCGGGGGCGGAAGGACCGCTTTAGTTCTCAGGTGAGTGAAACGATAGAGCGCCTTGCCCATTTGTATGCATTGTCCTTTCTGATATTCAGAGACCCGATCGATACTTCCCGTTTCATGCTGGCGCCGCACCCGGAATTGGGTGATCGAAAACCTGTCGATGTCGCGTTAACCGAAGTTGGGGGGAGGGAAGTTGAGGACGTTATCGAACGCGGACTCTACGGTCTCCCCGCATGACGGGAGGCCATGTATCTATCGCATTGTCGGTTCCGAATACCCGCCTTTCGACGGCAGAGGCGCATTTCTTAAAGGGCAAGCAATGTGCTTTGCAATCAGCGCCACCCGGATTTTTCCCGGATCGAAGTGGTGCGATCCGCCGCATGGATAGATGAGCGCTTGAAGTGATATATTCACTGCGGAACACAATGCACTCCCTCAGGCGCAAGCATTGATTTTTTATCTCGAAAGGCATTGCAAGCAATCCTTTCTGTCCGATTCGGCGGGTACAGAGAAGACCTCGACCAGAATAGTATCCATGTTGATTATCCGGCACGCTATCCCCCGCAACGACGTACTTCTCGGCATGGTCCGCGCCGAAGGGATCGAAACGACCCGGTACCCGGAAGATTTCGATGCCCGTTTGCAGCAAGTGGTTGCCGAGCGGGCGGCTTCTCTTGGCGAGATCGAAGAAGCAAGGCGCGCCGCTGCCCGCAATATCCTTCGGAACGGGTCCTACAAACCCACGGGTCGGGGCAAGCCGGCTTCCGAATACCTTTTGCGCGCCGCCTCGCAACCGGAATATGTGTTTCCGCGCATCAATGCTCCGGTGGATATATGCAACTACCTCAGCCTCCGGTACGTCCTGCCTATATCCTTATGGGACCTCGACCGGGCAGCTTCGGACCAGTACGTTTTCCGGCTGGGCCGGGAAGGGGAGGGGTTCGCGTTCAATCATGCCGGGCAGCGGATCGATGTGAAGGACCTACTCTGCGGGTGCCGCGTTGTGGGAAACGATTCTGATGCTGCCTCATCCGACGGAGAACCCATCGTCAATCCCGTTCGGGACAGCATGGCTACGAAGACGACCCCGGACACGCGTCGCATCGCCGCCTGTGTGTATGCCCCGTTTGCGGCAGTGTCCGGGGAGGCGCTGCAGGAAATGTGCGAGGAATTCGCTGCGCTGTTGTCGGCGTGCGGAACGGATACGGAGACGTCTTGCGGCGTGGCTTTGCCGCAAGCGGCTATCGAAGTGTAGGGACTGGTCCCCGGCACGGTATTTGTTGGCAAATGAAGGAAGAAGCGGAAGTTTTTTAGCGCCGGTGGGTCTGCGGATACATGTTTTGCGGGCGCCGCGCTTGCTCCGGTCATTGCATTTGCAGGCAATCCTGAACGCACGCCCCATGAAATACGCGCTTTTTCCTGTGTTATTGATTCTCTGCACCGGTTGCGGGACGCTGGCCACATCCGGAACAGAGGAAATGCCGGCATACATTCATCGGGCGGCGCCTGAAGCAGACGGT
>JANQSQ010000656.1 GCA_028283985.1 Rhodothermales bacterium
ATCTGATGCACGCGCTCGTACTGGCCGTTCATGAAACTTACGCGGCTCGGCATGCACACCGGCGCCACGACATGGGCTTCGGTGAACCGGGCGCCGTCCCGCGCGAGCCGGTCGATGTGGGGCGTTTCGAGCACAGGGTGGCCGGCAATCCCGAGAGCGTCCGCCCGCTGATCGTCGGTAAGGAGAAAAATGATGTTCGGGCGGGATGCCCCGGGTGCAGACGAAGGCGTTTGCGCCTGACAGACCGTTCCCGCCGCAAGCGCAACAAGCAGCGCAGAAACCGAACGCAAACTGACAGGCAAGCAATACATCGAACGCATGGCGCGGCGGCGTTTGAAGGGACGTGGAGTGACAATATATGACAGGGGATGGAAGAGGGGCGGACTGGATTTGTACTGGAGTTACCCACGAATTGCGCCGAAAATGCGCCAACTCGGCACCGGATAGACCAAACAATTATCCATATTTTTGCAATTATGCATTTCAAATGCATATTTTCATGAAAATGTGATCGCATACCCCCTATTCCATGCCCTCATTTTACATTACGCGATCCTTGGAGCCGGTTCTCCAAAAGGCGTCTTCCGAGTTCCCCGCCGTCGTCCTGACGGGGCCGCGTCAGTCCGGCAAGACCACGCTCCTCAAGCGTCTTTTCGGGGAACGGTACGGGTATGTTTCCCTCGAACCGCCCGACATACAACTCTCCGCCTCTGGAGACCCACGCGGTTTTCTCGAAGCACACCCTCCCCCGGTCATCTTCGATGAAGTGCAGTACGCCCCCGACCTGCTGCCCTACATCAAGGAAAGGATCGATGCGGACCGCGCTGAAAACGGTCAATACCTCCTTACCGGATCGCAGAATCTGCTGCTTGCGCAAAGCGTCACCGAATCGCTTGCGGGACGCGCGGCTATGCTTCGTCTACTGCCGCTTTCAAGGAGGGAAATCGAAAAACAGCCGCACCGCGCTCTGCCGTGGGAGCGTACACAGCGGACCTCGCAGAAAGCGCCGCCACCTCTCTCTTTTGGGCCTCTGTGGCAAAGCTTCCTGCGGGGCGGGTATCCTGAACTCGCAGTACAACCCGGGCGGGATAACGCAATGTGGCACGCCAGTTACATCCAGACGTACCTGGAGCGAGACATACGAACGATCCGCCAGGTCGGCAACCTGCGTCAGTACCAGCATTTTCTTCAACTTCTTGCAGCCAGAAGCGGCCAGCTTCTGAACCTGACGGACATTTCCCGGGACCTTGGCATAGCAGTCAACACGGCCAAGGCATGGCTTTCCATACTCGAATCCACATTCCAGGTGATCGTGCTCTACCCGTACTTCGCCAATGTCAGGAAACGGCTCGTCAAAACGCCGAAAGTGTACTTCACGGATACCGGCACGCTGTGCTATCTGGCAGGGCTCAAGGATCCTGCCCATGCCGGCTCGGGCCCTATGGGAGGCGCCATCATGGAAACGGCGGTGCTTTCCGAAATACTCAAGACACTAACGCATCGGGGCATGGACCCGCGCATCTGGTTCTGGAGAACCTCGGCAGGAAAAGAGGTGGATTTTCTTGTGGAAGCCGATGGGAAACTCGTGCCGATCGAAGTGAAGTTGTCCGCCACGCCGCACCCGGCCATAGCCGGTTCCATCAGAGAACTCCGCAGGGTCATGGCGGATGCAGTCCTGCCTGGATATGTGGTGCATCCGGGAGACGTACGCCTTGCTCTGGGGGAAGGGGTAACGGCGATAGGGTTGGGGGAGGTGTAGGGAAGGTGAAGAATATGGATACTCCGCAGTAAACCCAAAACGCAAATGACCGGCATGGGATATTTCTCACCGTCCATTGGTACATGGCAAGGCCCAAGGGAACCGCTGAAAGAAAAATCCCGGCGCGAAAACCCGCCAGGATGCACTTGCCCCACAGCGGCTCGTACCCGATCTGTTTCCCGGGTAAATTTCATAAGTAAAGGAAAATGATAAAAGTAAAGATAAATTTTAAAAGTAAAGAAACACCGCACATGCCTTTGCGCCAGCGGCGGACCCTGCGCCGCATCCTTTACCGGCTACTCCTTTGGGGAGGTTTTCTCCTCCCTGCCCCGCTGGCGGCCCAGGACATCTCGCCCGATACGTTGCATGCCGCCCTCCCGGCAAGCAATGCGTTGCGCGTTTATCTGGATTGCGACCGCTGCGACTTCAATCACATCCGCAGCGAAATCACCTTCGTGAACTACGTGCGCGACCCGGAACAGGCCGACGTGCA
>JANQSQ010000669.1 GCA_028283985.1 Rhodothermales bacterium
CAATGATTGAGTCCTGGAGCGCACAACAAGACCATCCAACGCCGAACCGCAAAATCGCAACCGGGAACAGGGACCTTGGGGCGCGCATTCGAACAAAACTATAGGGCCCGGGATATCCTGCAAACGCGCGGCCAACCGCACGTTTATGTTTTGAGAGAAGGCGCGTCCCAAGGTCCTCCCTCATGTCGATTTAATCAGAGATTCCTCGGCGTATAGTTAACGACGTTTGCCCTTGGGATGCAACACGTTTCCGGTTTTTCCCCGGGCAAACCCTTCAATCCCCTGAAATATCTCGCTAATGCAGGGTACAGGAGGATTGTGACACTCCGGTGTGTTCGTAGCGAACAGTCCAGTGCATCTGGGTTGAAAATTATAACCGGCCTCAAGACTCGTTTCCGTTGCAGGGGTCCATTCCCTGCCTATCCCCTCTCCGGCGCCGAAGAAACCGTAGCCGTTCTTCACGTTGGAAAACGTACCCGGCACCGCAAGCAGGTTCGCATCGAAAACCCCGCCGGGCGGCGCCCAGGACGAATCCGCAAGCAGGCCCGAGAATTCCATCTTCCGGAGCCATACGTACGGAGCGCTTTCTTCAGGATCGGTAATCAGGCAGTTGATTTGATAGGCCGCCCGAACGATCTCGAAATCCCGCTCCATATCTATCGTGAAACGCCATCCTCCCGGGATGCGCTCGACCCGATCGTCGTATGAAACAATCACCGGCAATTGCACGGCCGGGGCAACCGGCGTACCCTGCGGCCAGGCCTGGGGGGGTGGGACATTGATTGCGTGGTACGTCACGCGCAACCCGATGAGATTCGGCACGTCGCCATCGATAAAGACAGGAATGAGGACGCTGGACTCACCGGTTTCAAGGGTAAATTGTGCGGGGGGCGGCACGGTCACCTCGGCACTGGCGGTTTCCCCGTCCGAGCGCGCCACTTCGAGCAGATAGCGTTCCTCGTGCTCCGGGCGGAACGAAGCCATGAAAAAGTGCCCGGTGATCAGACTGTCGAAATGCACGCGCTCATACGTCCATTCGATGCGTTCGCCCGTCGCGCGATTCGTGGAAAATACGCGCGCATCGATCCTCGCATCCCGGTCGGGAATCAGTTGATCCGTAACTTCAAAGACCCGTACATACTGCGTGTTGGCGGCGGCATCCAGAAAGCCCCAGACCGTGAAGGGAATGTCGGTCCCGGTAATCGCATCCACACTCTCCTCGCAACCCGCGGTCGCCAACAGCAAACCCGGCAACGCCACCATGGCGAAAAGCCGGGCAAACACCCTGTTTCTCATGTCTTTCATGCAAACACTCTAAAATCCGACCTTCAGGCCAACGATGGGCACGATGGGCAGCTGATCGGTACGCTGGGCGGTAAGCAGGTCCAGAGAAAAAAGATTCGCCCGGTCGTAGGCGTTCATCACACCGGCCTGCACGGTCATCTCCACTCCCAGGGCCATATCGAATGCCCGTTCCATGGTAACGTCCAGTCTGTGATAGGTCGGGAGCACCGCCCGATAGGGAATGCTCTCGTAGATAACACGGGGAAATCCCCGCACATTTCTGACGGCGACGGGACCGTCCATCAGCACGAATCCATCGAAACCCTCGACCGGCGTGAACGGCAATCCGGACCCGAATTGCCACCGGGCGCTTATATCGAAACCGTACGCCACAACTTTGCCCAACACATTGATCTGGTGGCGCCGGTCGTGGGGCGGGCGAAATCGCCCGGGATTCCTCATCGCCGGACTTTCCGGATCGATCTCGTACCGGGTGGAAGACAACCCGTAGTTCACAAACCCGTAAAAACGGGGCCGTCGCACTTCCATGCGCAGATCAAATCCGAATGCATCGCCATGGGCTTCCTGTAACCGCGTGGTAAAACCGGGAAAAGCGGTCCACTCCCCAATGAAGATGTTGTCCATGTTCTTGTAGAACCCCTCGATGGAGCATTCCAGCCAGGGGGTCGGCTCCACCCGGTATCCAAGCAAGGCATGCACGGAGCGCATGGCAGCGCTGGAAGGCGTTTGCGCCCAGGCGGTAAAAATATTGGTCGCATCGCGACGATCACTCAATCCCACGGTCACCTGCCGATAGATACCCGCGGCTGCACTCCACTGGTGGATACCGCGCTGGAGACGAAACCGGAACCGGGGTTCGAAATAATCGCCCGTATTCCCCATCGTCTGGACGGTAAGTCCGGGCCGCACGTACATCCCGCCGCCTACGTATATCTCCGGCTGGATATATCCGCCTACATTCGTGGGAGCTCCCCGACCTATCGTGAGATTCTGAAACAGGCCGCCCAGCACGGTTTCCGTAAGCGGCGTACGCAGGAAAAATCCCCATTTAACCTCCGAATTCCGGGCAAAATTCGTCATATTGACGGCGAGATTGAACTGCTCAAGGTCGGATGTCCGGGTCGGTTCTCCCCGGGGGCCGAAGGAACTCTCAAGACGTGAAACGGACACAAGCACCTCGCTCAGAACAGGAAGAATCCGAGGCGCTACCAGGTAACGTACGCCGAGCGCCGTGTTACCCCAACTGACCTCATCTTCCCGCCGGAATACATCGTCTGTGGGGGTGAGCGTACCCTGATCGAACGTTTTCAATCCTGTCACGGAAAGTTGCCGGTTCGGCCCCAGACGTACATGTATTTTTCCGAATACGTCATTGAACACATAGGGAAGCGGTGCAGACATGTACCGGGAGGCCAACTGGTCCAGCATCGAAAAACGACCGGCGCCCAGAAAAGATATAGAACCGGGTAGAATGGGCCCCTCGAGATGTCCTGCACTGGTGAACGGCGATAACGCCGCAGAGGCATTGAATCCACGCTTGTTTCCGTTCCGCGAATGCACATCGATCACAGAGGATATTCTTCCCGAAAACTCGCTGCCGAATCCGCCTGCATACACATCGGCCCGACTGACGATTTCGGAAGAAAAGGCCGAATAAAAGCCCAGCACATGGAAGGGCTGGTAAATTTCGATCCCGTCAAGCAGGGTCAGGTTTTGCGTAGGCTCACCGCCCCGAATGAACACCTGTCCGCCCCGGTCTCCCAT
>JANQSQ010000670.1 GCA_028283985.1 Rhodothermales bacterium
TAGTGGAAACTTCAACGTTCGGGTGAAACCGCAATGGTGTTTTTCCGAATAATTAATGCCCCTGATTTCACTCCGTATTTTTCTTATGACGCCTCGAGAATTTCTGAAAGAATATTCCTACGACCGCCGTCTTGTGACAGGTGCGTTCTTTTCTTCCGATCCGCTCAGGGTCGAGCGGGGCGATACGGTGGGCGTCGTGCTTTTTAACCTGGGGGGGCCGGAAAAGGGGGAGGACATTGCCCCGTTTTTGTACAACCTCTTTATGGATCCTGCCATTATCGACATTCCTGTCGGCGGGCGGCTGCGGCACTGGCTGTGCCGGCTCATATCCACGCGGCGTTCGAAGGTTGTGGGCAAGGATTACGATGCGATCGGCGGCGGATCGCCTATCAATCGTCTGACCCGCGAGCAGGCGCATGCGCTGGAAGAACGTCTCATGCGGGATTATGGCCGGGCGGAAGGCGTCGTGTTCAGGACATACCCGGCCATGCGTTACTGGCATCCCCTTAGCGAGGAAGCCGCTGCGAAGATGCAACGCGACGGGGTTACCAGGGTAGTGCTGCTGCCGTTGTATCCGCAGTACTCCAAGACGACCACGGGCGCCTCGTTTGTGTACTGGCATGCGCTTAAGGAAGCGGGGGAAATTCCAGACTGGGATACCACCTCGGTATTCGAATATGCGGCGCACCCGAGCTACATACAGGCTGTTTCCGAGCGCATAGACGAGGCCTTGCAGCGTTTTCCCAGGTCGGCGCGCACGGGCGCCCATTTACTTTTCAGCGCGCATGGCACCCCGTTGCGGGAAATGAGAGAACGGCGGGACCCCTATTGTTGCCTGATTCATTCGACGGTGGATCAGGTTATGGCCCACCGTAAATATGACCGCCCGTACCATGTTTCCTTCCAGAGCAAGGTGGGTCCCATGGAATGGCTGACGCCGAGCACGATCGACAAAGCCCAGGAGCTCGGCGCCGAAGGCGTCGCTTCACTTGTTGTGGCGCCCATTGCCTTCGTGACCGATCATATAGAAACAGCCTTCGAACTGGACGTGGATCTGCGTGAACGGGCCGAAAATGCGGGCATCCACCAGTTCGAGGTCATGTCGGGTTTGAACTGCCATCCGCTCTTTGTAGAGGCCCTTGCAGAAGCCGTGGTTTCGCAAATCACCTTTCCGGAAACTGCGAAGGAGCCGCCTTCCACCGATGCCCCTGACTTGCTTTCCGGGGTTGGCGACATT
>JANQSQ010000671.1 GCA_028283985.1 Rhodothermales bacterium
AATTCCGCACGGGTTCCCCGCCGCCGGCTGCCGAAGAAGTGCTCGACAACACCGTGCCAACGGAGCGAATGCCTGCGGAAAACGGCGCGTCTGCGGAAATCGAAACGGCTACGCAGCCGGAACCTTCCGTGCGGATTTTTACGCTCGAACGGAGCCATTCCGTGCTTCCGAAAAATGAATCCGTTGTTTCCGATACCTCTGCAGACGCCGGCGAGGCCCCCACGGGACTGACCCGTCTTGAACATACCGTACTCGGGGAACGCGGCGCGCGGAACCGCGATCTTTTTGTCCAGTGTCTTTTTCAGGGCAAGGAGCAGGCGTATGAAGCCGTTCTGGAGCGCCTGGAAGGCGCAAGGGACTGGTCGGAGGCTTCGCAGACCATCGCCGACGAGGTGTTTCTGAAACACCGGGTGAACATCTACAGCCCCCCCGCCGTGACCTTCACCGAGGCCGTAGAGGCCCGATACTGCACCTGATTCGTTATTCATGGACGATCGCGAAAATAGGCGTGCCGATCTCGAGAAGCGCCGCGAAGAGGCTCGTCTTGGCGGGGGAGCGGAGCGCATTGCGCAGCAACACGAACGAGGAAAATTGACCGCCCGGGAGCGGCTCGACATTCTCCTGGACGACGGGTCTTTTCAGGAAACAGGTACGTTCGTGCGGCACCAGGTGCGGGATTTCGGACTTGAAGAGCGCCGCCCGTACGGCGACGGCGTGGTTACGGGTTTTGGCGAGATCGACGGTCGTCTTGTCTACGTCTACAGCCAGGATTTTACCGTATTCGGCGGGTCGCTCGGGCTTGCCCATGCCCGCAAGATCGCCCGCCTTATGCATCTGGCGCTGGAGAATGGAGCGCCCATCATCGGATTGAATGACTCCGGGGGCGCCCGCATACAGGAAGGCGTCGATTCGCTTGGGGGCTATGCGGATATTTTTCTCCTGAACACCATGGCTTCCGGGGTGGTGCCCCAGCTATCCGCAGTGCTTGGTCCGTGCGCAGGCGGTGCGGTGTACAGTCCGGCGATCACGGACTTTGTCTTTATGGCGAAGAACACCAGCTATATGTTCGTGACCGGCCCCAATGTGGTAAAGACGGTAACCCAGGAAGAAGTGACCGCCGAGGAATTGGGAGGTGCGCGCACCCATACCGAAAAGAGCGGGGTCGCACACATGGCTTGCGAGAACGAGGTGGAATGCTTGCACCGGATACGCGAGCTGTTTTGTTTTATCCCGCAGAATTGCGAGGATTCTCCTCCTTTCGTCCCCACCGACGACCCGCCGGATCGCATGGACGAAGCGCTCAACGATATGGTGCCGGAGCATCCGAACAAGCCCTACGATATGCTGGAAGTGATCCGGACGCTTGTGGACGAACGAAACTTCTTCGAGATTCATGCCCGGTTTGCACCGAATCTCCTTGTAGGGTTTGCCCGTCTCGGCGGTCAGTCTATTGGGGTGGTTGCGAACAACCCTGCGGCGCTGGCGGGGGTACTGGACATGGACGCCTCGGTCAAGGGCGCGCGTTTCGTGCGGTTTTGCGATGCCTTCAATATCCCGCTACTCGTTCTGGAGGACGTTCCTGGGTTTATGCCGGGAACCGATCAGGAATGGGGGGGCATTATCCGGCATGGCGCCAAGCTTCTCTATGCATTCTGCGAAGCCACCGTGCCCAAAATAACTGTCATCACCCGCAAGGCGTATGGGGGCGCCTACGATGTGATGAATTCGAAACACATCCGGGGAGACCTCAATTTTGCCTGGCCTACTGCGGAAATTGCCGTAATGGGGCCGAAGGGGGCCGTTGAAATCATCTACAAGCGTCAACTGGCCGAGGCGGACGATCCCGCGGCGGCGGAAGAAGATTTTATCCGGCACTACCGGGATACGTTCGCGAATCCCTATATCGCTGCCGGACAAGGGTACATCGACGACATTATTTTTCCCGCCGAGACGCGGTATCGACTTGTCCGGGGGTTCGATATGCTACGGAACAAGGTGGCCCGTAATCCCCGGAAAAAACACGGGAATATTCCCTTGTAGGGGAGGTATCCGTCTACCCGAAAAGGGCGCGCAGGTACTCACGCCGCATCTTTGCAATGGCGGCGATGGAAATTTGCTTCGGACACACGGCCTCGCATTCCCCATGGTTCGAACAATCTCCGAATCCCTCGGCTTTCATCTGGTCTACCATGCGCACAACCCGTTCCTTGCGCTCGATCCGACCCTGGGGGAGGTGCGCAAGATGGGCTACTTTTGCGCCCGTGAACAAGGAGGCGGATGCATTCGGGCATGAGGCGACGCAGGCCCCGCAACCGATGCATGTGGCGAAATCGAACGCCTCGTCCACATGTTCCTTCGGAATGGGAAGGCTGTTCGCGTCCGGTGCTCCCCCCGTATCGACGGAGACGTAGCCGCCCGCTGCAATAATCCGGTCGAATGCGCTGCGATCTACCACCAGATCCTTGATGATGGGGAAAGCGGTGGCGCGGAAGGGTTCGACGACAATCGTATCCCCGTCCTTGTAGTGCCGCATGTGCAACTGGCACACGGCTGTAGCTTTCATAGGGCCATGCGCAATCCCTCCCACCATGAGGCCGCACGAGCCGCAAATGCCCTCGCGGCAATCGTTGTCGAATTCGACCGGGTCCTCGCCCTTTTTGATGAGTTCCTCGTTCAATACGTCCAGCGCCTCGAGGAAGGACATGTCTTCGTTCAGGTTCTCGAGCGTGTAATCGACCAGTTTTCCCTTTGCGTCCGGGCCGGACTGCCGCCAGACTTTCAAGTGTATGGTCATCGTTTGCGCCATGCGGCTGCGGTATGGTTCAGTGCTTCGACAAACGTTCTGCCGTTATTTGTAACTCCTCGTAGACAAATCGACCGCTTCGAACGACAGCATTTCCTTGTGCATTACCGGAGATGCTGCATCTCCCGTGAATTCCCATGCGGCCACGTAGGTATACTCTTCGTCCCGGCGTAACGCCTCGCCTTCTTCCGTTTGATATTCCTCACGGAAATGGGCGCCGCACGATTCATCCCTATGCAGGGCGTCCCGGGCCATGAGTTCTCCCAGTTCGAGAAAGTCCGCTACGCGGCCTGCAAATTCGAGGTTCTTGTTCAAGGTGTCTTTTCGACCGGGCACGGATACGTTTTCCCAGTATTCCGCGCGCAGATCTGCAATGGCGTCCATGGCGTGCCGGAGCCCCTTCCGGTTTCGGGACATACCTACGTAGTCCCACATGATCTGTCCAAGTTCCCGGTGAAATTCCGTGACCGTTTTGTCCCCGTCAACATGGAGCAGGCGTTTAATACGGTCCTCCGCCACGCCGGCTGCCTCGTCGAACGGCGCCTCGGAAACATCCGCCTTGCCACTGCCGCCGCCGGAGGCAATGTAGTCTCCCAGCGTCGAAGAAATGACAAAATACCCGTCGGCAAGGCCCTGCATGAGTGCGCTGGCTCCCAATCGGTTTGCGCCGTGGTCGGAAAAATTGGCTTCTCCCAGCACGAACAATCCCGGGATCGTGCTCATGAGGCGGTAATCGACCCACAGACCGCCCATCGTGTAATGGACGGCAGGATAGATCCGCATCGGGGCCCGGTACGGATTTTCACCCGTGATGCGCTCGTACATTTCGAAAAGATTCCCGTACCGTTCTCTCACCCCGGATTCCCCGAGACGCCCGATTGCATCCTCAAAATCCAGATAGACGGCTTGCCCCGTAACGCCTACGCCAAAACCATCGTCGCATATCACTTTGGCGGCCCGTGACGCCACATCCCGGGGGACAAGATTGCCGAAGCCGGGATACCGACGCTCAAGGAAGTAGTCACGCTCCTCTTCCGGGATGTTTTCAGGGGGGCGGGCATCGCCGGCTTTCCGGGGCACCCAGACCCTGCCGTCATTGCGCAGGCTTTCGCTCATGAGCGTCAGTTTGGATTGGTACTGCCCCGACACGGGAATGCAGGTCGGATGAATCTGGGTGTAACAGGGATTGGCGAAGAAGGCGCCTTTCCGGTGGCATCGCCATGCCGCGGTGACGTTGGAATTTTTGGCGTTCGTGGACAGAAAATACACGTTGCCGTAGCCTCCTGTGCAGAGCAGCACGGCGTCGCCGGCATGGCGTTCCAACTCGCCGGTTACGAGATTGCGGACAATAATACCCCGCGCCTGACCGTCCACGACCACGAGCTCGAGCATTTCCCTGCGAGGAAACATCTTTACCCCGCCGGTCCGGACCTGCCGTTCAAGCGCCTGATACGCGCCCAGCAGCAGTTGCTGGCCGGTCTGGCCTCTGGCGTAGAACGTCCGCGACACCTGGGCTCCGCCAAAGGAACGGTTGTCGAGCAGGCCGCCGTATTCACGCGCGAACGGGACGCCTTGCGCAACGCACTGGTCGATGATCTGGTTGCTTACGGCGGCCAGACGGTGCACATTTGCCTCGCGGGCACGGTAGTCTCCCCCTTTGATCGTGTCGTAAAACAGACGCCAGACAGTGTCCCCGTCGTTCGGATAGTTCTTGGCGGCATTGATGCCGCCCTGCGCAGCGATCGAATGAGCGCGGCGGGCCGAATCCTGGATACAGAACACTTTGACATTGTATCCGAGTTCGGACAGCGTGGCTGCGGCGGAGCCTCCGGCCAGTCCCGTACCTACCACAAGGATATCATGCTTTCGCTTGTTTGCCGGGTTGACAAGCTTCGCTCTGTCGAGATAGTTCTGCCACTTCTCGGCAAGGGGGCCGGACGGAACGTGGGCTTCCAGCTTCATGGCTGCGGAGTTACGGGGCGAAAAAGTAAATGTACAGGGGCAGCACGACAAAACCTGCGGCAATGCCGACGGCGAGCAGGGCCGCGATTCCGTAAATCAACGGGGTCAGACGGCGGTTCATGGCGCCCAGGGACTGGAGTGCGCTCCATACGCCGTGACGCAAATGAAATCCCAGCAAAACCATTACGCCTGTGTATCCGAACGCATAGATCGGATGCTGAAACTTCTCCGTCACCAGCCGCTTGAGGTCCCGGATAGGTTCACCATCCACAAGCAGGCTATATCCCTCTGCGATACCGGGGCCGAACTTGAACGATTTGAGGTGGATCACGAGAAAAACAAGCAGGACGACACCCGTCAGGAGCATGGTTCGGGAACTCGGGGACTGCAAGCCGGGGCGCCCGGCGCTTCGGTAGGCGTCGTAGCCTTGCTTTCTGGCGCGACGTTTTCCGAGATAGATATTCACTCCAAGAATGGCATGGATTACGAGGCAAATGAGGAGCACAATCTCGACTGCGTAGAGGAGTGGCCCTGTACTCAGTAACTTGTGCGCATATTCGTTGTATGCCTCGCCTGCACCGAAATAACTCAGGTTCCCTGCCATGTGCAGGATCACGAACCCCGCCCACGCGAAGCCGGTAATCCCGGTCAGCACCTTTTTGCCGATCGGAGAGGCAAGGGCCGACCAGAGACCAGGTTTGTCGTGTTTAATCCGGGGCGCCATGGTGCAGGGCTTTCTGTGCCTCGTCAGGGCGTAACGGGATATAAAAAAGGATGCTAAGGATAATAAATATCAGGTTCCATTGGATTATTACAAACTTTGTGAATATACTGTCTATTGTCCGGAATTGAGCCGCATGCTTTGGGTAGAGGGCGTTTGCGGGGTATCTCGCAAGAAGCTCTGCCAAAGATCTGCACTTGAAAAACCACTCGCCATAAGGAGGCCAGCTATGACGATATTGCGTACGTTTTCCATAATGACCCTTGTGATTGCCTTAACGGCTCTTGTCGGCTGTGGAGGGCAGGAGGCGGATAGTGAAGACGCCATGATGGAAGACCATGACATGGAGATGGAAGGCGAAGCCATGGAGATGGAAGCCGATGAGATGGAGATGGAAGGTGACGGGATGGAAGGAGAGATGGAAGGTGAAGACATGGAGGACATGGGAGATGAGGAAGGCATGGAAGAGGAGGCCATGGAAGAAATGGAGGAGGAGGCAGCCGCAGATGAGGCAGAGGAATAGTTTATTCGCCTGATTGATATCGCACGGCCCACGGTCAGGGCATATTCCGATCGTGGGCCGTAGCACATCTGCTTTCCTTACTTTTCTCCTCGTTTATTTATTCGAGGAGAAAGGCTTTTATGTGCGCTGCCCGATCGGGAGTGTGCTTTTTCCCTGTGGGCCGACATACGCGGCTTTCGGGCGAATCAGCCTGTTGTCGGCCCATTGTTCCTTCAAGTGAGCGCTCCAGCCTGCCGTACGGCTTAATGCGAAGATGGGTGTGTACAGATCGATAGCGATGTCCAGCATGTAGTAGATGGAGGCGCTGAAGAAATCCACGTTGGGATACAGGCCTTTCTCCGCCTTCATAATTTCCATCATCTCCAGGCTCATTTCGTACCATTTCAGGGATCCGATTTCTTCGCCGAGTCCTTTACTCATGTCTTTAAGAATGCCGGCGCGCGGGTCCATTGTCTTGTAGACCCGGTGTCCGAAACCCATGATGCGTTCCTTCTTTGCAAGTTTTGCCGAAATATAGTCGGCGGGCCGTTTGCCGGACCTGTCTATTTCGAGCAACATGCGCATTACCTCCTGATTGGCTCCACCGTGCAGGGGACCTTTCAGCGCGGCAATGCCACCTGTTACCGCCGAGTAGATATCCGATAGCGTTGCCCCGATCACGCGACTGGCGAAAGTAGAGGCATTCAGCCCGTGTTCGGCATGAAGCACCAGGCATGTGTCGAACGTGCGTTCGGCCATCTCCCCAGGCCGTTCGCCATTAAGCATGTAGAGAAAATTGTGCGCATGCGAGCAATCCGTGCGAGGAGCTACCGGTTCTTTGCCTTTGCGCAACCGGTCGATTGCTGCAATGATCGAAGGAACACGTGCAACGATCCGGATCGATTTTCTGTAGTTCGCCTCAGGCGATCCGTCGTCGGCCTCTTCGTCGAACAGACTTAGTGCAGAAACTGCCGTTCGGAGCGCCGCCATGGGATTGGCGTCGTTCGGTATGCGGCGTAAAATACTCCATATACCTTCCGGCAGGACGAGGGCTGCCCGCAATTGTTCTTTCACCTGGTCGAGGCGCGCCTGATTAGGCAAGTCCCCGTCGTGCAGAAGACAAAAAACTTCTTCGTAGGAGGTGTTTCGGGCGAGATCGCGGATGTCGTAGCCACGATACGATAGTTGTCCAATTTTCCCGTTGACAAAAGCAATCTGTGAATCCAGTGCAACGACATCAGCCAGTCCCTGCACCTTCACTGCCGGCGTATTTTTTGATTTTTCGGGGCCTTTCGATACGTTGTTCTGAGCAGAGGCTGGCATGATGGGG
>JANQSQ010000016.1 GCA_028283985.1 Rhodothermales bacterium
CGCGCCAGGCGGCTCCGCCGGATTGCGAGGGAGCGTCCCATGCTACGGGCGTCATTTCGTCGTGCAAAAACAGAGCCATGGACATGACCCGCACGCCCAGGGTTGTTTCGGGAGGAGAAACGGTCCCTTTCGCGCGCTGCGGCAGGCCCACCGCCTGCACACCGGTCATCCGTCCGAGCGACGGACCATTGATATCTCCATCCACGAGACCGATGC
Organism: Rhodothermales bacterium; assembly: GCA_028283985.1. Classification (GTDB taxonomy): domain Bacteria; phylum Bacteroidota; class Rhodothermia; order Rhodothermales; family VXPQ01; genus VXPQ01. The sequence continues at coordinate 217 of JANQSQ010000016.1, forward strand.
GCGCGCCATTGCGAGCCAGCGCCGCTGCAAGATTCACCGCCACAGTGCTCTTTCCAACCCCTCCCTTGCCGCTCATTACTGCGACGATATAGCGAATGTCGCTGAGGCGTTCCGCAAGCCGATCAGCCTGCACCGCTGCCTGGCCCGCCACATCGGAACCCCCGTCGGTTGCTATATCGTGCCAGGTTTTCATCCCCGCGCGCCCATGGCCCCATCACGACGCGGCCTTTTCCTCCTGCTGCTTGCGAATGGCCTCTTCCATGGCCTTCCGGGACACCTCGAGGCCTTCTTCGACAATCTCCATCGTAATGATAGTGGTATTATGCCCGTCCGCCGCAGCCTCCATCCGCTCTTTGGCCTTGTCGCGCATGAATCCTTCGGGCACCCGTTCGAGACGAGCCCAGGCCTCCGGCGTCCATTTGTACGCTCCCTTGTCGATCAATTCGACGGAAACGGCTTCCCGGGCCGGAGCCTGCCCTGCCGGATTTTCCTTCAACCCGGAACCGGGCGCGGAAAGCTCGGCAGTGTCCTCGAGCAAATCGCTGACCGCCGCGGCCACCATATCGCGGGTGATCGTATCGAGCCCCTTGACCCGGGCGCTCTTTTCGATCTGTGCGCGGGCACGGCGCATCTGGTATCCGTCAGGAACCTTCCTGAGCAGTTCGCGCGCATCCCGCGTCCACTTGATCTTCTTCTTGTCGAAGGTTTCAACCTCTTCCACGGCGCCTTCGAGCGGTACCAGTTTGCGGAGCGCCTCCTTGTCGATTTCCTGAAACTGCTCGGGAGCAGCTCCGCAGACCGCACACACGGCAGGCTTGAATCCGCGCGCCGCGTAGCCGCACCGGCTGCATACGTACGTCGCTTCATCGACCGCGGCGATTTTGTCCCGCGCCACGGTTTCGGCAATGATGCCCATGGACCGCATGGCGGATTCCGGAAGAATGGTCGCCATGGCCTGCTCGACCACCTTTAGCGTAATCACGGAGTGGCCACGCTCCATGGCCCATCGATGGATCGTCGTACGCGCAATGTTGCGGGCGAAGTCGGGCGCCGTATTGACGAGCGCCGTGGCTTCGTCCGTCCAGATCATGGATTCTTCGGCCTGTACATCGAGCGGAGGGGTATACCGCCTGCTCGACAACAACACATTGCAGGAAGCCATTCGCAGCAGGTTTTCGGTGTTGCTGCCGATGTCCATGTCCTCATCGCTATGCACTCCGATACGGCCCAGGACCAGCAACCAGGGCTTCTCGCGCCGCATATACTGAAGAATCTTGTCGAAGGCCTTGCCATCGAGCAGCGTAATCTTGAGATCCACGCCCTCTTCGGCGGCAATGCGATGCGCCACTTCGAGATGCGACTGGTATATCTTCGCAAGTCCCGTGTCGATGACCTCTTCGTGGAGTTGCTCCTGCTCCTTGAACCGGAATACTTTCGAGGCCTTTTCGGTAAGCACATTCACGATGCTGTTGAACATCGCGTAATGCAGGTAGGGATCGTAAACCGACACCGCCTCCACGCGCTTGTCCAGCTTCCGGCCCAGTTCGAGCGCCGTTTTCAGGCCGGCGAAGGATTCGGGACTGCCATCGATACCCACGACGATATGCCCGCCGTCGGCCTCGCCCACGGCATGTCCGTTCATCTGGCGCTCAAATGAATCCGTATTCTTGACAATGAACATATCGGTGCGCGCCCGCCGGACAACCCGCGAGCATACGCTGCCCAGCACGCTGTCGCGAACGGCGCCGAGGCCGAGCGCCCCCATCACGACCAGGTCGTAGTCGCTCTCCTCGATATCCTGCACGATAATCTTCCAGTTCTTCCCATCGTACATCTTCGGCTGGAAGGGCAATTTTTCCTCGCGGCACCGTTTGTCCATCACGGTCAGGTACGAATCCGAAATCAGTTCGAGACCCATCGTGATGAGCGTGTCGTGCACCTTCCGCTGCTTCTCCATCTCCTCTTCGACGAGATATTCCTCGGGCAGCGTAAACTCCATCTGCTTGAAGCGGTAATCGTGCATGCGGGCTGCGTAGGCATGGCTGCCCACGAGCTCCGAATCGAATCGCTTCGCCAGTTCGACGGCCACGTCGATGCTCGCCATCGAATGATCCGAATTATCGACCGGAACGAATATGGTCTTGTACATAACGGCTAATAGATCAGTTTGAGGCGGTCGTAAATGTAGGTAAGGCGGTACATCACATAGCGCAGCGTTTCGGAATCTTCCGCAAGAAGCGAAACGGCAAGCAGGGCGCGCTGGAGATGGTCGGCGCGACCCGCGAGGGAAGCGCGTTCCGCCTGCTCCATTCCCTTGGCGAACGCATTCATCTCGAAACGCGCGCGCACCATCGCGTTGTACGCATCGCTGCCCGGTCCGGTCTCTTCCATGATCCGCTCCAGCCGCCCCGTTTCCATACGTACAATGGCCGGCGCCATACGGCGGAATTCCTTCCATCCTACAAAATCCAGCTCGTTCCAGTCAAGGCGCCTTGCAGCCAATTCGGCGGCGCGCGCTTCGAGCGCATCAGTCGGTGCTATGTCCCGGGACGCCTCCATGATGACAGGGGAATCAGAAAGGACGGTGTACCGTGCCGGGTTCGAGACGCTCTCCCATTTGAAGCAACCCCTTGTACTTGCGGCGAAACTCCGCCGGGTCCTGCGCAATCGTTTCCATGGAAAATTCGGGCAGAAGCGCCTCGAGGCGCTCGTCCATTTCTTCCTTCCCGATCCAGCCATGTTTCACATAGGCCAGCACAATATGATAGTCCGGTTCGTCGCCGCGAGCCACGTGCCGGAACGCCACCGAGTACGGATCGAAATGCCACAAACTCAACCCGGAGTCCGACAAGTCCCGGACAAACCGATGCCGCTGTTCGAAGCCGGCCGGCAAAGGAATCAGATCGCCCGGAAATTCCTGCTCGACCGCCACGCCGAACTGTGCCGCGGCGCGCGCCGCGGCCGCATCCCATTCGGGTCGGTACTCCACATCGGCATACAGGCGCACCGCATCCGTCCACGACCGCCATCCCTCCAGAACTTGCGAGGTCTCTCCATGCAGAAACAGCCGCCCGGCACGTCCCTGCTCAGGGACCGAAGCAGCGTAGCTGTGGGCTGCCGCAGCCAAAAAATCCTCCAGTACGAAACGGGTTACCAGCGATCCGGTCATGACGCCACCTCCCTATCGGACACGGCGACGGGTTTCTCCCAATCCGGGATCGGGACAATGGCTTCCTCGGGACACTCGACGACACATTCCATAAAATCGCAACAGGTATCGTTAATGACGTAGATCGGATCTCCGGGCGAAATCGCGCCGATCGGGCACACATCCACGCACAGGCCGCATTGCGCACAGGCGTCTGTGATCATGTGAGGCATGGCCGCAAAGCAATGTGTGAAAATGGATACGACGCGATCCGGAAAGGACCTTCTATGCGCGCCCTTGTCCGTTGAAGGCCTGTTTGTCGATCACGCCGCCCGCCTCGTTGACGGTGTTGTCGCTCCGCTTGCCGGGATAACGGCGCTTGGGCGTCTTGTCCTTCCAGCGATAGATCCAGAAGCAGTACGAATAGGGGTAAATGGTCTGGACCACGTGGAACGGTTCGTATTCGAACAGGCGGCGCATCGCCCAGGGGAAACGATACCGCTTGTCCTCCGGCTCGATGATTTCCACCACACAGTCCGCCTGAAAACTGACGAATACCGGGGAGTTGCCGGTCCACAGCACGGATGCAAAGGGGTTTTCGACAAGATTTTTGAGCGTGGATCCCTCGAAAATCTCGAGGAGCCCGACGCGCCGCCAGTCGATATGTTCAGGATGGGAATACAACTCGCGGGCCGTCCGGATGCGCAAATCGCGCGTCTCGTTGACGGCATGGGGCGGCAATTCCTGGATCTGAGCGACGGCGTCCTCCACCAGCTCGAGGTAATAGTCGATATGTTCATCCTTGGGAGTAAACCCCACGCCCTTGTTGGCCAGATTGGGAACGAGCGCATCGTCAGCCCATGTGGCCACCACAGGCAGATGCCCCGCGTTGAACGCGATGTACTGATCCTGCTCGATGGCGTCGTAAATGCTGTGCTTGTAGTCGAGCTGCCACCGGATGAATTTCTCCGGGAGCTCGAGGACGTCAAGGTTCCGGTCGGCGCCGTTCTTTTTGAGACGGGCGACCCCGTTGATTACCTGCACCTGCTCCGTGAGCGTTTTTGCGTCAAGCTTTTCCATGAATAAGTTGGTAAATGAAGGAGTGTGGTTGGTTATAATAGGATACTCTGATTAAGTCCGCAAAGCTCAGAGGCTGCGAGGGATGCGCGGGCAAGGAATGACGAAGCAGTGTGGCAGGCCCCACACAATGAGGAATGACGCGGCCAGCGTGCCCCTCGCAGCCTCCCGAAGGGCACGTCACGTCCGCGAAGCACTGAATCCGCAATGTTTTTTGCTGACTTCAACGATGAAATCATGACATCCTTTACGTGCGAAAGTGACGTGCTGAGCGAAGTGGTTTTGATCAGAGTATGCTATATAAGTCGTTCCGGAGTAACGGGTTCTTTAATAACCCCGGAGTCCGGCGGTTTCGCAGAGGCCGCCGAAAAGGACGGCGCCGAGCGATCCATGCCTGCAAGGGCCTCCTGCATGAGGCCTGCGGAGATGCGGCGCGCGCCGTGCCGGTCCGCATAGGTTTCGAGACCCTTGCGAACCTTTTCACGGATGAAAGAGATCGGTATGCGATCAAGGCGCCGCTGTGCTTCGGGAGACCACTCTATATCGTATCGTTCGAGGGTCCTGCCGGTCGGCTGGTAAAGGCAGGCCGGATCTTCGGCGAGATAGTCTCCGAAAGCAGCCTGGGCGCGGCAACGGCACCCGCCGCAGAGTTCGTTGAATTCGCATGCGCCGCATTTGCCCTTGAGCCGGGAAGGATCGCGTAAATCCGTCAGCACGGGAGAAGAAGTCCATATCTCGGCGAAAGACTGTTCGCGGACGTTTCCGGCTACCACTGTCATGTACGGGCACGGCGTGACATCCCCGCCCGGCGTAATGCGGCAGTACTGCGTACCCGCCATGCATCCCCCGCTTTCCAGACCGCCAAGGCCCTCGTCATACGCGATCTGTTTGAACTGCGGTGCGCATTTCGACCGGACCAGCATAGGACGGTACTCGTCCTGCGCCTCCGCCATTTCCCGAAGCATCGTATCCGTGGCGGCGGCGGGAAGATCGTTCATTTCCTGTCCCCGGCCCGTCTGCACCAGAAAATACAGGTTAAATGACCAGGCGCCTTTTTTCCGCGCAAACGCCATGAGTTCCGGAATTTCATCCCGGTTCATGTCCATAACGGTCGTTTGCACAAGCACTTCGAGGCCATGCCGGCGGCAAATCTCGAGGGCGCGAACCGAATGCTCCCAGGCGTTCGGGCCACCGCGAAAGGCATTGTGCTTCTCAGGATCAATGGAATCAATGCTGATGCCCACCCCCTTGACGCCGCATTCCACCATCTTGCGGGCAACGAAATCATTAACCATGACCCCATTTGTGCCCATTACCACCCACATTCCCTTTGCAGAGGCCGTCTGCGCAATCTCGTAGATATCACGGCGCAAGAGCGGCTCTCCCCCGGTAAGAATGAGCATCTCCGTGCCGAGCGCCTCCATCTCGTCGAGCAGCGCGAGACATTCTTCCGTAGTCAATTCGTTTTCTTCGGCGGTACCCCCTTCCATATAGCAATGGGGGCACTTGAGATTGCATTTCCGGGTCAGATTCCAGGAAACGAGCGAGGGACGGTATTCTCCGTGAGAAGACGGGAAAGACAGGGAACGGGCGGCTTCCATGGATACGAGGGAAAGACCTCGGGGAATCAGGCGGAAACAGGGGTACGATGCCGGAAACGCACCAGTCCGACGATGCTCAGCAACACGAGAAGCGTGAGTCCGGCGGCGCGCAGCATGGGCATCACGGGCGACGGACGCTCGGAGGGCTCGAGATAGAGATAATACCACCCCGTGAGACCCCGGCGATTACCCCGCTCGTCGTTGAAACCGTCCCATACCGAGAAAGCGACCGGAACGAAGGTGTCTTCCGCAAAACGCTCGTCGCGCGGCATGGTGAAGACAGCCGTCCATGCACCGTCCTCGTAGGTCGCATGAACGGAAGGGGAGGTTTCGCCGGCGAGCAGGTTACCACTCCCGCGCCCAACGTACGAACGGCCTTCTCCCGAAGCCAGATCGGCGAACCACAGATCGACCGGTCGTCTTGCGTCCCCGAACAGGAAGTAGGGCAGGCCTTCCGGCGCAAGTTCCTGGGGAAACTGTATGGCGACCGCATCGGACCAGATGCTCGTCACGGTATCCCGAACGACCTGCTCCGTGAGTGGAACCTCCATGTCCGGGGCATTGCTCCCCATCGTCTCTGCGGACATGTCGTGCCATGAAAGAAGAATGGCAATCTCATCCGCATTGTAGCGCGCTTTCACCTCGATGCCGTCTACACCAGGCATAAACGACCGGCCGGGTTCAATGACCTGTCCGACCACGGGCAAATAGGCGCCGCGCTCCTCGCCGAAAGCCGCCCTGCCCTGCATCGGGTCAACAGGATCGTTCGCATACTGCGCCGTCGCGGAGGTCGCATAGTCCGGATCGTCCTGCGACAGCGAATAGACGTAATCGACAAGGGCCCAGCTGTCTTCGATCGGGGTAATGCTGTAGGACGGCATGGGCGAACCGTCGAGGCCGGTCGTGAACGTGCGATAGATGTCCTCGCGCGTGTTGCCCCCTATGAAGGTCCAGCGCTTCGTAAGGTCGGCGGGGCGGATATGATTGCCCCACTGCTCTTGCAATGTCACAGCGGAAGGCCCGTCGCCGCGCGCGGCCATGCCATGGCAATCGAAACACTGGTTCTCTTCGTAGACCACGCGCCCCCGTTCGGCAGACGATTCGCTGAACGATGGAGGATCGGGAATCTCGATTACATCGGGAACGCCGTAGGGTCCCGAGAAATCGTCGTTGAAGGTTTTCAGGTAGTAGACAAGGTTGAGAATTTCATCGTCGCTCAGTTGCGGCCAGGGGGGCATACCGGTATAGGGCATGCCGTCGCGAATCACCCGCGCGATGTCGTCATCCGTAGGCAACTGTCCGCTCGGCGTGGTGCGCACCTTGTAGATGCCTGCCGTAAAATCGCGGGGCATCGGGCGCATAAAGGGGGCCGCCACGCCATCCCCTTGACCGGTGTCTCCATGGCACTGCGCACATTTGTCCATGTACAGCAGGCGGCCCGCCTCGCGCTGTTCGTCGGCGCCAAGGTCGGGCGCGGGTTGCGCCGAGACGGTCAGGGGAAGCAGTACGACAAACAAACACGCCCCCAGGACGCACGATATGAGGCTCGATCGGGAAGAACGCACAACGGCGCGTCCTGCCCGGCAAGCAGACGAGCGGATCGCCATGTCGTGTTTATTCCTAATGGTCCCCGCCCCCACCATGATCCTCCCGCGCCCGCGGTCGGTGTCCGGTGAAATCGTACAGAAAAAGCGTCACATCCCACATATCCTCTTCGGAGAGGAAGTCTTCCCAGGCAGGCATGGCCGAAAGCCAGGGCGTGGATTCGCTCGGCAGCCCCGGGCCGCCTTTGGCAATGCGCCAGAAAATGTAGCCTTCCTGGAGCATGGCGATGGTCGTGGCGTCCTGGAAATTCGCAGGAATGGGATCGAATCCGTGGGCAAAGAGGCCGTCTCCCGCCATATCGTCCCCGTGACAGTACACACAGTTTTCGTAATACACGCGGCGCCCGTTCTCCACATGCTCCTCGAACGCTGCCGGGTCTTCCGTTTCAAGAGCGCGGTACGGGTTATCGTCGTTGACAAGGTCGATCGTATTCCCGGCCACTTCGATACTCACAGGCGGCGGCGGGTGAATCGTGCGGCTGCTGAGAGGAGGCGACGGCCCTTGCGTCACGTCGAAATACACGCGGAGCGCCACAAGACAAGGCAGCAGCACAATAACCGCCAACAGCGGAATCGTATACTTTTTCCGGGTCGTGAATGCCACGAACCGGTCCAGCACAAATCGGAAATGTGACGAATCCGCCGATAAATACGCCAGCAGCGCAAGTGTGAGGATGGCAACGAACATCCCCTGGATCGACGTAGGCAGCGGCGGATCGATGCCCCAGCGCAGAAAAACGAATGCGGCGATCCACCACCCCGCCAGCCAGCCGAGGATATTTATCTTCGGCACGAAGCGCAGCGCTACGAGCCCTGCACACACCACAAGCAGGATAATGATGTTCATGATCCTCCCTTTTGTGACGCCAGATAATCAACCAGCGTTTTGAGCTGCCCGGACGATATCTTGTCGTAGAATCCGACGGCGTTCAGTTGCGCCGTCATCAAACCCGCCGGATATGCTTCATTCAGCACGGCGTCCGGATCCATGATCGCCTCGTAGATCTCGGCGGTCGATAGATTGTTTCCCACATCGTACAAACTGGGGCCCAGCAAGGGTGTGGGGTCGGTGAGGCTGTGACAGACGCCACAGGCGTACATGGTGAATAACTCTTCCCCGGAGAGGTTTTCCGAAGAAGGCGCAGCAGACGCGCTTGCTTGCGAAGCAGTCGATGCACCGGCCGCATTCTCTTCGCTCTGCCAGCGCAACTCCGTGTCCAGCGTAACCGTGGCGGCGCCGCCAAGACTCTGGAGGTACGCAATCACCGCAAGAATTTCCTGGTCGTTCAGATCGATGGGCGGGTCGGAGATAGGAGTCATGCCGGGCAGAAAGCCCTCGACAATGTATTCATTCGGTTCGTAGAGCGACTCGGCCAGATACTCCACGTCGCTGAAACCTTCCTTTCGCTCTGCGGCCACCAGGCCGATGTTCGCCAGATCGGGGAAACGCCCCCCTGTTTCCCCGGATGTGGTATGACACGTAAGACACGTTCCCTTGCCCGAAGCGATTTCTTCGCCGGCGGCTACCAGATCCTCCGTGGTCATGTCGGCTCCAAGTTCCGTATCCTCGGGCGGATACGTCACCGTCTGCGGCACCATCTGGCTGACGTAGCTATAGAACGCGGCCACGAGGATGGTGAATACGCATATCTTGATGGCGTTCATCATGACGATGTCCCCTCCCCGGCATCGAGTTTTTTCTTACCCGCAAGACTGGAAAGGAAAAACACGACCGCGATAAACGCAAAGAAGATCAGCACCGTCACAGACACCACATTGGCAGCGTAGCCCAGCGTGGGCGTAAACGCATCCACCGATGTGTCGCGCATAACCCCGTAGACGTGCCAGTGCTGGCGAATGCCGGAACGGACGTAGCCCATAAGTCCCATCGTCCACGCAAACGTGATGGCAATGAAAAAGAGCGCGTACTGCGCCCGGTTGGGAATCTTGCCCCACTCGATCGGGCCCAGAATCTTCGCCTTCCTGAACATGAAGACGTCGATGATCGTGATCGAAATCATGGCGAAGAGCACAAGACTCACCTGCGGGATCGACAAACCGATCCGCACGGACGCCTCCACGAAATAGCCGTACACCCCGAGGAAGATGACGATACCCACGACCACCGCCAGGATGCCGAACTGCACGATATTGCCGGTTTTCGCCCACGAAACGGTCGCCTCCTTGTTGGCCCGCCGGTAAAACAGAAAGCTCAGGTACGTGGTGAGAATGAGCACGTTGACGGCGGTGTTTTTGGCCGACATCACGCCCAGCACATTCAGAATCGGGTGATGGGAACCGCCCATGGCGCGGGCTTCCTCGACCGTGGCGACCAGAGAATGCGGCGTAGCCCAGACGATGAAACAGACGGTAATGGAAGCAAGCAACCATTTGATGAACTTCCGGTAACGCTCCGCCCCGTGAATACGCTCCATGCTCAACCACAGGTAATAGTTGGCTGCAAGGAACAGGTTACCGATAAGCACAGCCTGGATGATAAACAACCAGGAGAACGTGCCGCCCATGAGCGCAATACCGAGACTCTGGGAAAAGGCGTAGATTTCACGGCCCAGCCAGTAGCCCGCGAACGGCAGCGGAAGCAGCGCGGCGATCGCAATGAAATTGCCCATGTAGCCCATCCAGTCGTAGTGCGCCCGCTCTTCGTCGGTCTTCGCGCCAAGAAACTTGTAGGCCCCGTACGCCGCCGCAATCGACCCGCCGAAGCAGATATTCGCAATGAGTCGGTGGATGTTGATGGGCATCCACGTGAAGTTGTTGATGGCGTCCCAGGTGCTGAGCAGATTCCCTTCGACGTCGATGCCGTTGGGAGAATTCATGAAGGTAAGCCAGGAGTCGGCAATGAAAATGATGGCGATGCCTACCAGGTTCAGACAAAGACCGATGACCAGATGCAACCACTTCGGCATCTTGCCCCATCCGTAATAATAACTGTACAGGAAGACGGCTTCGAGGAAGAAGACGGCTGCGTACAGCATGAATGTCCAACTGAAGATGGAGACCAGATACTCCATCAACCGCGGATACAGAATGAACAGGAAAAAGGTCAGGAGCGCGCCGAGACTGGCCGTAAAGGAGAAAGAGACGGACAAAAGGCGCGTGAATTCATACGCCAGATCGTCGTACCGCTTGTCGCCGTTGCGGAAGCCGATGAACTCGATCGTGAGCGCGAACATCGGGACGGCGAGCACGAACGCACCGAACATGAGGTGCAACTGGGCGATCACCCAAACTATCACGCGGCTGCCTACGACGGGAAAGGTGCGATACTCGACTTGCCCGGCAGCTTCCTGAGCCCACGCATCGGGCGTCCAGAACGCAACAAGAGCCAACCCCGCAAGCATCAAAAACAGGAGAACCCCGGAGGGCGATCTCCTCGCAAGCAGTTTCATCCGCGTCCCTGGTCTTCGTGGTAAAAAGGATGTTTCGCGGGAAAAGAATACGTAACCGGCGGCGAGAGTGCAAAAATTTCGACGGGATTTTGCGATATTGACGCAACATTATGCATTCCTCCCATCCTCAAGGCATCCGCATGTTCTTCGGTACCGCCCGGCGCACAACCAAAAATCTTCAGACAACACCTGCGCAGCGCAGCACACGCTTCCTGAAGTTCATAGGCCGTGCCCTGACCGTCGCGGGAGTGTGCTCGCTACCCTACCGGCCGGTATCGGCAACTTCCCCTTCCGACAACGGCATCGGCAGAACGGTACCCGCCGACACCGTCGTGATCAACGAAATCAACTACAACTCGCGCGACGATTACGAAAGCGGGGACTGGGTGGAACTGTACAATGCCGGTACAACCGATGTCGATCTGACGGGATGGACCTACTCCGACTCGGACGACACCCACATATTCGCTTTTCCGGACGGCACGATCCTCGCAAGCGGGGAATACCTTGTCGCCGCCGAGGAAACAGCCAACTTCTCCGCCATACATCCCGGTGTATCCAATGTAGTGGGAGATGCGGACTTCGGACTGGCCGGCAGCGGAGAACTGGTGCGCATCTTCGACGCATCGGGCGCCATAGCGGACTCGCTCACGTACGACGACTCGGCGCCCTGGCCCGAAGAAGCGGATGGCGACGGCTATACGCTGGCGCTCACCGATCCGACATGCGACAACCATCTGCCCGAATGCTGGAGTGCATCGGCGCAGATGAACGGTACTCCCGGGGCGCCGAATTTTCCGCCCGTCACCGCGGTAGAGCGGGAAACCCCGGAAACGCCGCTTCAAATCGATATTTACCCCAACCCTGCGGCTGGACAGACTACCGTGTCCGTCTCAGGGGCGACAGGGGACGCCGTCCTGGTCGAGGTGTTCGATGTACGCGGACGTCAGGTCCCCATCTCCGCAGCCCGCCTGTCTCTCCCCGGAAGCGCCGTGCTCGACACAGGCGAACTGGCAACAGGCCTGTACTTCGTACGCATCGCCTCGCCTCGTGGAACGGTGCACCGGGCCGTGATGGTGGGGTGGTAGAGGCTATCGTTCCTGTTCCGCTCCCTCCGTATTAAAAAACGCTTCCTCCCCCACATTGCCGAGATCGCCCCGGAAAGCGGTGTCGAACAATGTAAACGTGAGGAATACCACCACGAAAAGAATCCCCAGCCCGAAAAACAGCGCATTGACCGGTTTGTCGTACTTGAGGGCCATGAAGAAAAGCACCACGAGCAACGCCTTGGTCCCCGCGATCGCCAGGGCCAGCGGTATGTTGAACGCCCCTATATCGATTTGCGCCGTGAGGGCCGTCAGAGCGGTCAGCGCCACCAGGGCGGCGAATACCTTCAGCAGCGTTCTTCTTGGAGTGATATGGTGCCCTTTCATGCTTGCAAGGCGAACCGGCGCCCGGTTCGCACCTAAATGAGATAAAGCAATGGGAAAAGAAATATCCAGATGATGTCTACAAGGTGCCAGTACAGACCGGAAAGCTCCACGGGCGTGTAGTACCCGCTGTGAAAATCCCCCCGGATCGCCCGCGCGCCCAGCCAGCTTAATACGCCCATACCGACCAGCACATGCACCCCGTGAATGCCGGTCATCACATAATAGATGCTGAAGAAGATCGGAACGATGGGCTGGTCCATCTCCGCATACGCAAAATGGCCGCCGGGAAAGATGCCCAGATGGAATTTGTGCGTGTACTCGAAGTACTTCACCACCATGAAGACGCCGGCCAGCGCCACCGTGATGAACAGGTTGGTAACCAGCGCCCTGCGGTTGTCGGTCTGCGCCGCATGAATGGCCAGCGCCACCGTGAGAGAAGAAGCCAGCAACACCACGGTGTTCAGACCGCCCAGCCAGGGGTTCAGTTCGGTGGAAGCGACCGCAAACACCTCCGGATACCAGACACGATACACGGCGTAGGCCACGAACATCCCGCTGAAAAGAAGGATCTCCGTGATGAGGAAAAGCCACATCCCGAGTTTCGCCGCATCGAACTGCTGATCGGACGAAACGAAGTAATGCTTCAGATGCGCCATGGGGCGCTCCTGTGCAGTCTGTTCTGCCGTGCCCGTATTAATAGCCATGATACTCCTGGTTCGGAACGTCATCCGGCGGATCCGCGCCCTGATCTGCTTCGACGGTTTCGGAACGGGATATTCCGATCCGGTCAAACTCGTAGGGCCCCCGGGTGACAAACGGCGTCCGATGGAAATTATGAGGATCCGGGCGCGGTCCCGTATGAGTCCATTCCAGCGTAGCGCCCCCCCATGGATTCGCGCCGGCCTTCTTTCCCCGGAAAAGGGAAAACAGCAAATAGCCCAGCACCAGAAAAAGACCGAGCCCCATGATCCACGAACCTATCGTGGAAAGCTGATGCAGGGACGTGAACTCGGGCAGATAGTCGTTGTAGCGCCGGGGCATGCCCCGCGATCCCAGCACGAGCTGCGTGAAAAAGGCCAGGTTCAGCCCCACGAAGATCAGGAACACAGCGATCTGCCCGCACACCTCGTTGTACATGCGTCCTGTGATTTTCGGCCACCAGTAATGCAATCCGCCGAGGAGTGCAATGACCGTACCGCCCATCATCACATAATGAAAATGTCCTACGACGTAGTAGGTGTCGTGCAGGTGAATATCCACGGCCAGCACGCCCACCATGATGCCGGTCACGCCCCCGATCGTGAACAGCACCAGAAACGAAAGCGCGTACAGCATCGGGGTCTTGAACGAGATGGACCCCTTGTACATGGTGGCGATCCAGTTGAATACCTTGATCCCTGACGGAATGCCGATCAGGTACGTAATCAGCGAGAAAATGACTGAGGAGATCGCGGATTGCCCGGAGACGAACATATGATGCCCCCAGACCAGAAAGCCGAGCATCGCAATAGCCACGGAAGACAATGCAATGGCCATGTATCCGTAAATGCGTTGTCTCGAAAACGTCGCGATCAATTCGGAAACGATCCCGAAGCCCGGCAGAATCATGATGTACACCGCCGGATGCGAGTAGAACCAGAAGAAATGCTGGAAAAGGATCGGGTCTCCGCCAAGAGCCGGGTCGAAAATGCCGATCTGGAGAAGGCGCTCCAGGAACAGCAACAATACGGTGATGCCGAGTACCGGGGTGGCGAGCACCTGCACGATGCTCGTCGAATAGATGCTCCAGACAAAAAGCGGAAGGCGGTTCCACGTCATGCCCGGCGCGCGCATCTTGTGCACCGTCACGATGAAATTGATCCCCGTGAAAATCGAGGCGAACCCCGCAATGAACACAGCCATGGCCAGAAACAGCACCGCGGGACCCGTGCGCGCCGAATAGGGCGTGTAGAAGGTCCATCCCGTATCCACGCTACCCACCACCATCGCCACGATGATGAGAATCACGCCCAGCAAAAACAGATAGTAACTGAACAGATTAAGCCGGGGAAACGCTACGTCTTTTGCGCCCAGATGAAGGGGCAACAGAAAATTACCCAGAAAACCGGGGATGGCGGGGATGATGAACCCGAACACCATGACGATGCCATGGAGCGAGAACAACTGGTTGTAGCCCTGGGCGGACAGAAATGTCTCGCCGGGCAGCAGCAGTTCGGCGCGCACCAGCAATGCGAAGACGCCTCCCGCAAGAAAGGCGATCGCTACGGTAACGGCATAGAGAATACCGATGCGCTTGTGGTCCACGGAAAACATCCATGACCCGATGCTTTTCGCATGGGTAATGTAGTCGCCGTGCCCGGAATGCTCTTCGGCATCCCCGCTCTGCGCTGCTTCGCTCCGATCAATGTCTTCCGTCATAGATTCCGTCGATCCGTCTTCGTACACGG
>JANQSQ010000017.1 GCA_028283985.1 Rhodothermales bacterium
CAGGGGCGATACGCAGGATACGTCGCTGCTGAGCGCCGCGGACATTGCCTCGCCGACGTTCCATGTGCCTGACGAAGTGGTTGCTGCGACAACGTACGAGTACCTTTTGACGGTTTCTGCAGCGAATGCGGAAGATGGCTCGGCAGAAGTTGAGGTGACAGTGTTGAACAAGCCAGCGCTTGCGGTGACATGCGCGGATCCCGGTTCGGTGTACGAAGGCACGGACGACATTGCGTTCGACTGCGGGACGTCGGGCGCGCCGGGGGACAACCCGCAGTACACATACGTCTGGACGGCCCGGGGCGATACGCAGGATACGTCGCTGCTGAGCGCAACGGACACCGCTTCGCCGACATTCTACGTGCCGGATGAGATAGACGAAACCACAACGTACGAATACCTGCTTACGGTCAGTGCGGAGAACGCGGAAGACGCAGCGGCTGAAGTGACGGTGACGGTGCTCGACCGGGCCGTGGCGCCTCCTTACGAACCTGTTTCTCCCCCCGTCGATTCTCCTCCCTTGGCATCGTCTCCGGCGCCGGATCCCTCCGATCCGTCTGCGCTTGGCGTAACGGTAAGCGCCTCGCCCTTGCAGTTCGGCGTGCAGTCGGCGGACACGCAGGTATCTTTGGATCCGACGACGGACCGGATCACGACGCAGATATCGGGACCGTACCACGCAGGCCGCATGACGCTTGCGCCGGGCGGCAGCGAAGCGCTCGATGAAAACGGTGAGATGGACCTCTCCATTGAACTGACCTCTCCCGTCGTGCTCAAACGCGCGGACGCCATCGAGGCGTCTTCGTTCGTGCTTACGCCCATCTGGTCGTATGCGGAAACGTGCGAGCAGCCCTCGTCTCAGACAATAGGGGGTCTGTATACGGAGGTGGCGCTTTCGGAGGACGCCTGCCGCCTGCTCCGCTTCGGAGGCGAGATCGACCTTACGGGGGCGCCATCGGGTCATTATTCGGGGAATATGGACCTCGTGCTTCGTTCGGGCGAGCGCGAGGAGACGCATTCCGTGGAGGTTACAGTGACCGTTGTTCCTTCGCAGCGCGTGATCACGATAGGCCCGGGCGGGGTGCGTTTCAGCACGTCGCGTGAGCTTCCTGTCGGACTGACCGAGGAACAGAACCTTAGCATCTACCCGGATGTGGCATTTTTGACGGAGGAGCAGCTTCGCGGGGCGTTCGAGCTGTCGAATCCGTCGCTCATGCCGCTGGAGATATCGGTGTCGGCCCGTTTCGGGTATACGGAGGCGATGGAGACCGGTCGCGAGGTGGTGGTAGAGGATGCATCGGAATCCGATCTTGGCGATTTGTCCGAGGTGGTGGACATTCATCCGGGGGTGCTGGTGCTGATGCCCGGCGAGAAGGGCCTGGTCCGGTACGGGGTGAAGAAAGGAGCGCTTGCGGCAATGGCAGAGAAGGGGTACGCAGCGTTTTTCGATGTGGTGTCCGTTCCGCGTCAGTTCGCAGATATGGATCGTATGCCTGAGGAGGTTACGGGGGAGAGAACGGCCCGTGTGACGATGCGCGTACCGGGAGTATATGTACCCGGAGAAGGGGCGTCGCAGCTACGCGCTCAGTTGCTGTCGATCTCGTATGTGGGTTCGCTGTCGGCGACGTTCTTGCTGGAGACGACCGATCATCCTTTTGCGGGCGAGGTGGTGGCGTACGACGGAGACGGTCGTGAGTTGGGCCGCAGGAAGGCACTGGTCTACACGCGCAGCCGGGTGCGTATCCCATTGGATCGCATACCCGAGGAAGGCGCGGTGTTTTTGCGTTTTATGCCGAAAGGCTCGGGCCGTGTGCCCGCGGCGGTGTCTGTTGAGTGGAACGCGCCGCGCAGGGATATAGGAGCAGCCGGAGAAAAGAACACGGCGGCATCGCCCGCCGCTGTTGCCGAAGCGCCGTAGCGATGCTGCGCAAAACACCTTATGATCGAGGCGAACGGCTCCTACATCCGTTCCGTCCGATGGTTCTCCCGGACGATGTAGATCACAGGGGTGCGCCTGTACGTTTTCGCATAGG
>JANQSQ010000025.1 GCA_028283985.1 Rhodothermales bacterium
GGGGAAACGCAGCCCCGCACAGCGGTCACGATGGGGCTCGGCACCATCATGGAGGCGCGCAAACTCCTGATGATGGCGAGCGGAAAGGGGAAGGCCGCCGCCGTCCGCGATGCCCTGGAGGGTCCCGTGACCGCCATGTGTCCGGCTTCCGTGCTGCAGATGCACCCCCATGCCCACATCCTGCTGGACGAAGCGGCCGCCTCCGCGCTTGCGTACCGGCATCGCGACGGCATCGCCGAGCCGAAGCAGTAAGAAGGGCGGGGCAGGCGAGCGCACTTACGCGCCGGATACGCGCACACTTTCGCGAAGAGGCTCTGCCTTGTTTTAATGCGGATTTGCCGTCATTGTACAAGGCAGGCCAACTACAGGATTTCCGGAGCGTTGGTGCTCCGGCCCCATGGAAGCCGGCGTGGATGGCAAGTCGGGAGGCATCGTAACGAATGACCGAGGCAACACGTCACAACACGCTCGCTTCATCTCATGCCTTGGCGAGTACGGCGCCGAGTGGCTCACCGACCTCCGGTTCGACGACTACCCCGCCGATCGCAAGCGACAAGATGATTAAACATGAAAATGACATGGATTGATCTCAAAAAACTATGAAATATATATAATAATAAAGATATAGCCTCTTAAAATGAGAAACAAGTCCAAACTAAAGCATAAGTAAAGTCCGTTATATGTATAACCCGTAACCGGCAATACCCCGTCAGGGACAGGGCCGGTCGTAAAATTCAAATTCAGGGAGGTTGAACCATGACTCGCTTCATCATATGCGGATGGATGCTGCTGGTGCTCGCCGCCTGCGACTCCTCGCCCATGGGGCCCGGTGAAGGGGCGCCCGCCACTCCCGCCGCGCCTGCCACTCCCACGGGGTCGGCTGAGCCACTGCGGCTTCCGCCGCCGCAACCGGGGTCGGCGGAGTCCTTTGACATCCAGCTGGTTTTCATCCCGGGCCATCGTCTCACGTCCACCCAGGTGGCGATCGTCGAGGATGCCGCACGCCGGTGGGAGAAAGTCATCACCGGAGATATACCGGATATAGACTACTCCGGTGTGCCCTTCGACAGCGAGAGAGAGATTAACTGGGGTGCGGCGCGCCATGACAACAAAGTCATTATCGACAGCGTAGTGGACGACCTGTGCGTGCTTGTCACCACCAATCCGGATCCGGAAGGATACTTTGCGCTTGGCGGCATCGTTGAGTATCGCGCCGACAGCGGTCTCCCTGTAATCAGTAAGATCATTATTGAGGAGTCGCCTGTTCTCGAAACCGCAACCGACAAGATGTTCGAGACGACCGTGCTGCACGAGTTGGGCCACGCGCTCGGCTTCGGGACCTCCTGGGAGGAGGATCTGCTCATGGAACCCTCATGGAACAATGAGCCGGGGACAGACACCCACCTCTCGGGGCCTCTGGCTGTGGAGGCGTTTGACGCCGCCGGTGGGGAAAGTTATCCCGGGAAGAAAGTGCCGGTCTCCGGCGAAGGCGACGACGGTCACTGGCGATCCCTGGTCTTCGGAAATGAACTGATGGTCTACGACGTTGACCTGACCCTGCCGGCGCCGCTCAGCGCCATCACGATCCAGTCACTGGCCGACCTCGGGTACGAGGTCGATATCAGCCAAGCGGATCCCTACACCCTCCCGGTAACGTGGTGAGGAAGGCGGGACTTGATCTGGATCCATAGCCGGCAATCGGAGGATTCTATAACACAATCCTCGAATCCTTCCGGTACGAGGCGTCCTGTAGGCGCAAGTCCGGCCCACTGCCGAACGAGAATGAGCGCCGAAACCAGGTGCTGATAACGAAAGCCTCGCCCTGATTCATCGCAATGCTTCATGTAATTCGCAGTCAGTCGCCAGCGATGGGGCAAATAAACACGAAAATGACATAAATCGACCTTAAAATATCATGCAATGTACACAATACTAAAAAATATACCTCTTAATCTACTTTCGGGGATTATCTATAGAGTGGAATCCCCAGGATTATGTCGGACTTCGGTGTTTTTGTATATAAATCCCGAACAGGCTATTGAGGCGTTTCATCACCGGTTTCATTCCTCTGGGCTTCATGGTCGGCCTGCCGGCTGTAGCCGGACGCATGGCGCGTGTCTTTGCCGCCGCGTTTCTGGCGTGTGCGTCATCGGCGTACGCTCAGGTTATCGAGGAAGGCGGTTTTCCCGTAAAGGAAGGGGGCGTTCGGAGCGAATCGTTTTCCTTGTCCTGTCCTGCCCGTCTTTATGCCCGGTCAGGGGAATCCGTGCCGTTTTCGTGTACTGCGAGGGGCGTTCCGGAAGAGGGCGTTCGCTACGAATGGCGGTCGGTATCGGGCGACGGGCTTCGTCTTCTGGACGACGCGCAGGCATTGTCTCCTGTGTTCGCGGCTCCCTTGTCGGGAGGAAGGGAATACGGATACCGCTTGCCGGCGACGGGGCCGGGCGCGTACGCCGCCGCTTCGGTGACGGTTACGGTGGAAGGCGCTTCGGAGGAGACGGTCAGGGCGCCCGGCTTGCAGGAGGAATGCGATCCTCTGACGATTCCCGACGAGCCCGGCAAAGGCTGCCTGGAGGATAAGGGGCCGGTTCCGTTCGGGTTCGGCCCGGAATCGGAAGAGGGATTTCTTTTTCCGGAAGTGCCCGGCGGCCCGCCCGGTCGGCTTTCCGGTCCCGATCAGGAAGGTGGGGCCGATCTTCAGGCGCCACCTCGTCTGGAGTGTCCCGCGGCGTTGTTTCTGGAAGAACTGGAGACAGGCTCCATCGAGTGCCGCGCATGGGACGCTTCGGGCGAGGAAAATCTGGAATATTTCTGGGAGCCGTTGGGCGGTACGACGCGGGACTATCTGGACAATCCGCGTTTGATTCCCGAGAACAGTCCGACGCCGTTGGTGATTGCTCCTGAAGCGCCGTTGTACGAAACGCTGGAGTCGTTCCGTTCGGCGGAGACGACGTTTCGATACCGGTACCGTCTGACGGCTACCTCCCGCGCAACGGGTCTTTCGTCGCGCGCGGAGGTGTACGTGTACGTATCGAGCAGTCGTCCGAGCGTGTATTGTCCGTTGGAGATAGTGGTGGAAGAGGGCGAGACGATCACGCTCGATTGCGAGGGGGTGGATCCGTTATCGTTTCGCATGGACTACGACGAGGAAGCGGCGGCGGTCCTGTGGGAGTGGGAAGGTCTGTGGGGTACGAGCACGGCGCCGCTTGCCGCGACAGACCTGTCCTCTCCGTTGTTTACGGCCCCTGTGGGCAGCGCAGGCGAGGAGTACCATTACATCGCGAGCATGACGACATCGGTGTCGGGCGCGCCGCGTACGGCGAGAAGAAGAGTGACGGTCAGGGTTGCACAAAGACGAAGAACGCAGGTTGTTGCGGGCGCGCTTGTCATCACATGCAATGACAGTGAGGTCTACGAGGGCGCGGCTGATTTTGCGCTGGGCTGTTCGGTGACGAGCGAGCCGACGGGCGCTGCGTACGCGTGGACGGCCCGCGGCGGCACATCGGGTACGGACGATCTGAGCAGCACGACCTTGCTGACCCCTACATTTTTTGTGCCGAGCGAAGTGGGTGGGGCGGACAAGGCCTACGACTA
>JANQSQ010000035.1 GCA_028283985.1 Rhodothermales bacterium
GCGGGCGCGGACGGCCCGACCCCGACGTTTGACGTGCCGGACAACGTGGCCTCGACGACGCGGTACGAGTACCTTTTGAGGGCCGGTGCAGAGAATGCGGAAGACGGTTGGGCGGCGGTTACGGTGACGGTGCTGAACCGCGGCGCGCTTGCGGTATCGTGCGCGGATCCCGGTTCGGTGTACGAAGGATCGGCAGATGTCGCGTTCGATTGCACGGCGTCGGGCGCGCCTGCGGGTTCCGATTATTCGTACGTCTGGACGGCCCGCGGCGATACGCAGGATACGTCGCTTCTCAGTGCCGTGGACATCGCATCGCCGACGTTCCTCGTGCCTGAGGAAGTGAGCGCGACGATGACATACGAGTACCTGCTGACCGTCTCGGCGGCGAATACGGAATCCGGTACGGCCGAGGTGACAGGCACTGTACTGAACAAGCCCGCGCTTGCGGTGACATGCGCGGATCCCGGTTCGGTGTACGAGGGATCGGCAAACGTCGCGTTCGACTGTGAGGCGTCAGGTGCGCCTTCGGGTTCGGACTACGACTACGTCTGGACGGCTCGGGGCGATACGCAGGATACGTCGCTGCTGAGCGCAACGGACATAGCGTCCCCCACTTTCTACGTGCCGGACGAGATAGACGAAACCACAACGTACGAATACCTGCTTACGGTCAGTGCGGAGAACGCGGAGTCCGGGACGGCAGAGGCGTCGGTGACGGTGCTGAACAAGCCCGCGCTTGCGGTCTCGTGCGCGGATCCCGGTTCGGTGTACGAGGGATCGGCAAACGTCGCGTTCGACTGTGAGGCGTCGGGTGCGCCGGGGGACAACCCGCAGTACACATACGTCTGGACGGCCCGGGGCGATACGCAGGACGCCTCGCTGCTCAGCGCAACGGACATAGAGTCCCCCACTTTTTACGTGCCGAATGCTATAGATGTTACAACGACGTACGAGTACCTGCTTACGGTCAGTGCGGAGAATGCGGAAGACGGATCGGCTGAAGCGACGGTGACGGTGCTCGACCGGGCTGTGGCGCCTCCTTCCGAACCTGTTCCGCCTCCCGCAGAGGAGCCCCCTGTCGATTCTTCGCTTCCCGTAGCGTCTTCTTCTTCGACACGGGCGCCTTCCGATCCATCGGCGCTTGGCGTAACGGTAAGCGCCTCGCCCCTGCATTTCGGCGTGCAGTCGGCGGATACGCAGGTATCTTTGGATCCGACGACGGATCGGATCACGACGCAGATATCGGGACCGTACCATGGAGGCCGCATGACGCTTTCGCCGGACGGCAGCGAAGCGACGGGCGAGAACGGTGAGATGGACCTCTCCATTGAGCTGGCTTCTCCGGTCGTGCTCAAACGCGCGGACGCCGTCGAGGCGTCTTCGCTCGTGCTTACGCCCATCTGGTCGTATGCGGAGTCGTGCGAGCAGCTTTCGTCTCAGGCGATAGGAGGTCTGTATACGGAAGTGACGCTTTCGGAGAACGATTGCCGCCTTATTCGCTTCGGAGGCGATCTGGACCTTACAGATGTTCCATCGGGACAGTACGCGGGGAATATGGACCTCGTGCTGCGTTCGGGCGAGCGCGAGGAGTCGCATTCCGTGGAGGTTACAGTGACGGTCGTTCCCGCGCAGCGCGTGACCACGATAGGCCCGGGCGGCGCGCGTTTCAGCACGTCGCGCGCACTGCCCGTTGCGGTGACCGAGGAGCAAAATCTCAGCATTTATCCGGACGTGGCGTTTTTGACGGA
>JANQSQ010000081.1 GCA_028283985.1 Rhodothermales bacterium
AACGCGCGATCCCTGACGATCGGGCCGCCGAACGTAAACCCGAACTGGTTTCGTCCGAATTCCGGCTTGCCGCCGCCCCGGTGCGGGCGGTATTCGGAGGAGATGGCGTCCCACTGTCCGAAATAATGCGCGGATCCCCGGTATTCATTGGTCCCGGAGCGCGTCACGACATTGATGAAGCCGCCCGACGAACGACCGAACTCGGCAGGGGCGCCTTGGCTTACGACGACCATCTCTTCCACGGCATCCTGGTTGAAGGTGAACGCCGGCCGCTGCCCGCCCCGTTGTTCTCCGAAGAAGGGGTTGTTGAAATCGGCGCCATCCACCATGAAGTTGTTGAAGATGCCCCGCTGCCCGCCGATGTTGAGCACTTCGCCGTCGGGCCCCTGCCCGATGGCCACGCCGGGGGTCAGCAGCGTCAGGTCGATCAGGTTGCGTCCATTGTTGGGGAGGGCGTCCACGATTTCCTCGGGCAGGCGTTGCGATCGGGTAGCGTCTTCAGGATCGAGCAAAGGCGTCTGTTCGGCGGTCACGGTGATTTCTTCTATCTCGATGGCCTGAAAAGCGAGATCCACGTCGAGCGTTTCACCCACATGCAGCGCCAGGTTCTCACGGCGGATTTCTCCGAGGTTGACTTCGGAGACCACCCGGATCGTGTAGTTTCCCCGTGGAAGCAGCGCCCGCGCGAAGGCGCCGGCGGGAGTGGTTTCAACTACGGTGCGCAGACCGGTCTCGAGGTGATGAATGATCACCGAGGCGTCGGGTACCGGCTCGCCCGAGGCGTTATATACCGTTCCTCGTATGATGCCGGTGGTTGCCGCGGACTGCGCACGCGCCGGCGCCGCGCCAATGAGAAGGACCACGGCGAGAACAAATGCCGGGGCACAGGCGAGAACGGAAATTCGGGGAGTGGACACGGATACTGACGAGTGAATGAAAAAATTACGCGGCGTCGATGCCCACCACATCCGTGATTGAATCGAACCCGTCGTTTTCAAGCAGTTGAACCAATCCTGTCTTGATGTCGCGGACCACCCCCGGGCCGCGATAAATAAGCGCGGTGTAAATTTGCACGAGCGAGGCCCCGGCGCGGAGTTTTCGATAGGCGTCCTTTGCGGAAAATACGCCTCCCACGCCGATGATCGGCAAAGCCCCTTCCGTGAGGCGGTACAGGCGCCGCACAAGGTGCGTGGCGCGGGCTTCGAGCGGCCGTCCGCTGAGTCCGCCTCTGCCGATGGCGCACAACTGCGCCGGGGGTGTGGCGAGCCCCTCGCGATCGGTTGCCGTGTTGGTGGCCACGAATCCCGCGATTCCGTATTCCAGGGCAAGGCGCACGGTTTCCCGAAGGGTACTGTCGAACACGATCCGGTCGGAAACGGGGGGCGGCATTTTTAGCAGCACGGGTACGTCGGGCGCCGATTTTTTTCGTTGCTCCATGATGACCTTCAGCAGAACTTCCAGGGATTCAGGATCCTCGAAGGTTTTGCCGTCGCGCGTATTCGGACAGGAAATATTCAGTGCGATATAGGCTGCCTGATCCGCAATGGTCTTGAAACTCATGCGGAAATCTTCCACCGCGGAGTCGCCCGTGATCTCGCGGCCGTGCGTGCTGGCAATGTTGATTCCTATCGGAATCCGGCTTCGGGGCGCGGTTCGTCGAAGCTGCCGGGAAATGCTGCGGACCCCTTTGTTGTTGAGTCCCATCCGGTTGATGAGCGCCTCGTCTTCGATCAGGCGAAAAGCGCGTGGCTTTGGATTCCCCCGGGAGGGATAGGCTGTGACCGAGCCGACTTCTGCAAACCCGAATCCCAGCGTGGGCCAGAATGGCGTCAGAGAGGCGTTTTTGTCGAAACCGGCGGCAAGGCCGATCGGAGAAGAAAAGATATTGCCCCACAGGGCCTGTTCGAGGCGCATGTCCTCGAACGCGAACATTTTTTCCAGCGCCCCTCCCGCCCGCGCCAATTGCACGGTTCGGGCCGCGCAAGCGGCTGCGTAATGGGCCTGTTCAGGCCCTATTCTGAACAGTGCGGATCGAAAAATATCGTACATCTGGGGCGTAGAAGCCTTACCAGCCGGGCGCCAACCGGAATCCCAATTGCCAGCCGGCGTCCGGTCGCTGGAAAGGAAATGCGTAGTACGTTTCCAGCACAATGTACCCCAAAATATTGACGCGCGCAGACATGCCGACGCTGAATACGGGCACGCGCTTGTTTGTCGTCCGATCGAATTTACGCACCGGCTTCTCTTCGGCGGTCCATGCCACGCCGCCGTCCACGAACGCCGCCAGTTCGGTCGGGAGATACGGAAACGAAATGAGTCCCAACTGCTCGGTGCCGAGGAACGGGACGCGCACCTCCACGCTCGACAGGGCAACGTGCGTACCCTGCAGGCGATCCATCGAGGGGCACCGGCGACCGGGGGCGCTTATGTCAATCTCACATTCCGACGCCTCAAACGAGCGGAAATTGTACCCTCGGACGAATGCGGGGTAGTAGGAATATCCGAGGTATTGCGTCGTGAACAGATCTTCCGCCGAATCGGCGCCGTAGTTGCCGATATGCAGTCCGCGCACGGCCAGCGTTACCGGTTGCATATATAAGTATTGCCGGTAATCGACGAGTCCTGTCACAAACGTAGAACTCCCCACTTTCGGGGCGATTTCGAGGCGGTAACGTCCTCCGCTGATCGGCGAAGTGAATCCGTTGAAGGAATAGTCTCCGACAAAGGCCAGCCCGGCCTGGAAAAAATAGATAGGCTTCTGCTCCGTAATGCCCTGGAAAAATATGGAGTCGTCGGTGTCGACGCGGTTGCGACCGAATGTAAAGCCCGATCCCACGAACTGCTCCACTTCGTTATCGAATCCGTACCGCACGAAACCCGCATTCGCTTCGGCCCGGCGCGTTTGACTGAAAGGATACTGGGCAATGCCCGATACCTGATCGATGAAGATGCGTTGCCGGAGTTGCTCGACCACTTGCGCCCCGCCTACGAATCCGCCCCGGTAGAGGCCGTACAGAAGCGGAATGTGCCCTGCCGTTGCGCCAAGGTTGATTCGTTGACCGAGGTCGATATACGAGGCTTGTCCCCCGATGTCCTTGAATGTGCCCTGGGCCTGCGCTACAAGGTACAGGTTCCGGTCGCCGAGCATGTCCGAGAACGCAAAGCCGATGCCGCCGGCGACTTGCGTTCCGTACAGACCGCCTGCCGCTACGCCGATAGTCGGGGGCGCCACGTAATCCAGTTGGAGGTTCGACCGGTAATCCTTTCCGGGCCATTGCAGGCCGAGGGCGGGCAGGCCCGTCATCGCATCATTGAGGTAGTTGCCTACCAGTCCTTCGTTGAGCGACCGGATCGGAGGCAGGATGCCCGCCGTAGCGACATGGCCGGCAGGTCGGGGCTGCACGGCCTCGCCCGTCAGTTCGTCGGGTTCGCGCAGGTATACCGTATAGGCGTTGTCCGAGAATACCGAGAAGGACATCTGGCCGGTGCGGTCGGCCACGGACATGGCCGGAGACAGTGCGGTAATGCCGCTGACGCCTGTCGCCAGATTCGTAAGCCGGTACGCTTCCCCGGAGGACAGGTCGAGCCGGTAGACATCCTTGAACCCGTTCTGATCGCTGATGAAATACAGGTCGCCGCCATCCGGCGAGAACTGGGGATTGTGGTGCAGGACATTGCCGAAGGGTCTCAGGGGCCGTATTTCGTTGCGTTCCAGATCGAACAGCGCAAGCCCGTTTTTCTGGTACTGCAGTTGATCGAAATCCGTGAGGCCTCCCCCCCGATCGGTCGTAAAGGCAATGTACCTTCCGTCCGGCGACCAGTCCGGTTGCAGGTCCGCAAACCGGTCGTTGGTCAACTGGCGCACGGCGTCCGTTTCCAGGTTCAGGACATACAGGTCGCTGATGCCGCCTTCGAGGCCGGTAAACGCAATGGACGATCCGTCCGGCGACCAGGCGAGGTTCGTCAGCGCGGTGACTCCTTCCACGGCGATGTTTTGCCGTACCCTGCGCCGCCTGACGTCGAAAATGGATATCCGGTTGTCCCCGCCCGCGAACGAAACGAAGGCTAACCGCCTTCCGTCCGGCGACCAGGATCCGGCCGACTGGATGAATCGCAGCGCATCCATGTGGGGATTCGCCGCCGGATTTTTCAGGCTCGAGATGACCTCGCCCGTCTGTGCATTGGCCACGAACAGGTTGATCGAGAACAGATCTCTTTCCGAAAGGAACGCAATGTATTCTCCGTCGGGGCTGAGCGCAGGAGAAAGATTGACTTCGCCTCCGTCAAGTTCAGGGGCCAGAATGCGCTGTCCCGATTCCTCAGGGGGCGTTTTGTCCTCCATGAACGGTTCGTAGGTTTTGCGGATCACCTGTTTCCATTCCGTGGATAGCGAGTCGGTCGTAATGCCGAGCGTATACACGAAAGCGGAATCCACGCCGGCCCGCCCGGCCAGTTTGAACAGATTCGCTACGGCGGCGTCGCCGTATTTCCCGCCGATGTAGGCCATGTACGCTTGTCCGAACCGGTACGGGAAGTAGCGCTGGTCGCGCGTCAATTGCTCGATAGTGGGCAGATCGTCACGGAGCAACGCATCCCGCAGCCACATGGCCGTGTGGGGATCGGATCGTCCTACGGAGAGGTACTCCGCCGTACCTTCGATCATCCACAACGGCAGGAGCGCCAGATTGAACCGGATCGGGTCCTGGTCGCTGAGGCCTATGTCGTACTGGAAGGAGTGGACGAGTTCATGTCCCAGCACATGGTCCGTTTCGGCGTAGCTGCCGGTAAGCGGCATGATGACCCGCTGCTTGATCGATTCGGTAACGCCCCCCGTGCCTTCGCCGATGAGCCCCCCGATGACATTCGTCTGGTGAAAATCGGCGTCGTTCGCATAGAAGATGATCGGCTTCTTTTCCCTGAATTCCCGGAGGTACGTGCGGGAATGCCGGCTGTACCAGCGCTCCGCCATCCGTCCGGCGTCGCGAACCGCCTGTTCCTCTTCGGGGTAATAGTAAATAATGAAATGCTCGGTCTCGAAGTGTTTGAAGTCGAAACGATCGTACTGGACCTTGTTTCGACCGAAGTACTGTGCGCTGGCCGGCGTGGGCGTCAGCACCGCACACATGAGAAAGATGGAGAGACAGGCAAGCAGGGAAGCGGTTCGAAACATCGGCGGTCCCGATAGGGTCGGAGGATGGAAGTTTCGGGAAGGGTGCGCTTTGGAAACGGTACGGTAGTTACGGGATACTTACTGAGGATTGGTTGCAGTCTGCACCGTAAAGTTGTTTACGAGCATAAACGTTTCCGGTTCGCGCATTCGTACAAGAATCCGTCATGCGGGATATTTCAGCCGTTTACCGGGTTGAGTATCCTGTACCGGAGTGCGTTAGACTCCGTGGGATATTCGCACATTCCACGTATGCCGTTGCGTGGCGCATGAACGGGGCGCAAAGCCATGTATGATTACAAAATACGCGGGCGCGTTTTTATCGGCATTATCGTCGTTGCAATGGGTCTCTTGAGTTTGCGGCTTGCGCAACTCCAGTTGGTCCAGACCGACGATTATATCATCGAATCCGAATCCAATGCGCTGCGGGAACGCAGGGTGTTGCCGGCGCGCGGCGCAATCTATGATCGGATGGGCAGGGCCCTCGTGAACAACGAGCCCAGCTATACGGTGACCATTACCCCGCGCATTTTCGACCGCGACAAGATTCCTCTCCTGGCCGATCTGCTGGAGGTCCCCGACAGCGTCGTGTCCGCCAGATTTACGGAACTTCGCCGCTACAGCGCCTTCCAGCCCGGCAAGGCGTTCCGGGATGTGCCGGAAGATGTTTTCAGCCGCGTGGCGGAAAACTTTTATCGGTTGCCGGGTGTGGGGTATGACCAGGATTTCCGCCGCCGGTACCATACGGACGCCACCGCCGCACACGTACTTGGATACGTGCGGGAGATTACGGACAACGAGCTGGTTCGTTTGGGCGAAAGAGGATACCGGCAGGGAGACCTGATCGGCAAGTCCGGCCTCGAAAGCAGATACGAGCCCAGTCTGCGGGGCCAGCTGGGCTCCGAAATCAAAGTGGTCAACGTACATGGCCTGGAGGTCAAGTCCTGGCAGGACGGCGCATTCGACAATGCTCCGAAAAGCGGGTATGACATTCACCTCGGCCTCGATGCGGATCTGCAGGCGCTGGCGGAGTCTCTCTTTGTCGGCAAACGGGGCGGGGCCGTGGCGCTCGACGTGAACAGCGGGGAGATTCTGGCGCTCGTAAGCATGCCGGACTACGACCCGGACGTTTTTACCGAGGCCATGGATCCGGAAACCTGGAATCATCTCATAACCAGCCCGGAGAAGCCGCTGTACAACCGGGCAACCATGAACCGGTTGCCCCCCGGTTCGACATGGAAGCCGTTTATGGCGCTGATGGCGCTTCAGGAAGGGAAAATCACTCCGACGGAGCACATCCATTGCCCGGGCTATCATCCCCTTGGCGGACCGGGCGTCTTCCGCGACATGCACGTGCACGGCAGCATCGCGGTGGAAGAGGCGCTCGAACAGTCGTGCAATACGTTTTTCTTTGAGTTGATGATGCGCACGGACGTGGAAGTCTTCAGCAGGTATGCGCGTATGTTCGGCTTCGGTCAGCGGGTGTCCACGGATATCGGAGAGCAGGGGGCCGGCCTGATTCCTGATTCCGCCTACTTTAATCAGCGCTTTCCCGGCTGGGGGCCCGGTTTTACGATCAATCTCGGCGTCGGGCAGGGGGATATGGGCGTGACGCCCTTGCAATTGGCGAGGTACACGGCTGCAGTGGCCAACCGGGGTATGTTATATACGCCCCATCTCGTAACCCGGATGGTGCACCAGGAGACGGGAGAAACGCTCTATCCAAAGATTGCCGCTCCGCAAAAACTGCCGATAGACGAGGCGCATTTCGATGTGGTGCGCAACGGCATGAAACGGGTGATGGAGGACGGGACCGGGGAATGGATTCAGATTCCCGGTATTCCCAGCGGCGGCAAAACCGGTACGGCGCAGGCCCCCAATGATCGGGAGGACGACTCCGTATTTATCCTGTTTGCACCCTATGACAATCCGCAGATCGCCGTGGCGGTTCAGGTGGAGAATGCCGGCTTTGGGGCGGTTGCCGCCGGCCCGATCGGGTCGTTGATGGCGGAACAATACCTGGCAGGCTCCATTTCCTCGAGCCCCGCGAGACAATGGGTGCTTCAGAGCGTGCTTGCCGTGCGGAGTCAGCCTCTGGACACGGAAGATGACGAAGATGACGAGCCCGCCGCGGCCGACGGCGAATCGTCGGCAAGCGAATCCGGCGACGATGCATAACAGCCTCCCCTCCGGTCGTATGTGCCGTACATCCCGCTTCTCTCAGCCTTCCGAAGGGCGCTTCACGCCCGCACTGCCCCGAATCCGCCGCGTTTCTTGCTAATTTCAACGATGCAATTATAATATCTTTTACGCACGAACGTGAAGCGCTGATCGAAGCGGTTTTGATCAGAGTATCCTTAAGGCTTGCCCTATGCGTATCTGGTATCGGAATCTGGATTATTTCACGATCTTTGCCTGGATGGCCCTGGTGACGATCGGTCTGGTAGCCATCTACAGCACCACGAATGGTCCTTCTGCGGAGTATCTTATCGAGTCCGTCCGGCAGAATTTCCAGCGCCAGTCGGCATGGATCGTCATATCGCTGGGCGCCGGTATGACGTGCCTTTTTCTTCCGGTGCATTTTTTCCAGCGGATTGCCTGGGTCGCATACTTCGGTACGTTGATATTGCTTGTTCTCGCTCTTTTGTTCGGACGAGAAATCAATGGGGCGAGGAGTTGGCTGCAGGTAGGAGGGCTGACCCTGCAGGTATCCGAAGTGGCCAAGGTAGGCGCCGTGTTGGCGGGGGCCCAGTTGATTTCCACCATGCGGCCCAATTCGAGCAGGGCGAAATATGCGATGCTGCTGCTTGGCGTTTTCCTGACGCCCATGGCGTTGATTCTTCTTCAGAACGATGCCGGAACCGCGCTTGTGTTTTTCGCCATCGCGCCCATTGCGTTGTTCTGGTCGATCTGGCCCACGGGCATGTTCATCGTTATGGTCGCTACGGGCATCGCGGGCTATTTTTCGGTCGTGCATCTTCCAACGGCGATCGTTTTCTCGGTGCTGTTTACGCTCGCTGTGTTATGGCAAACGCGGGAGCGCGTGTACGGCGTCATGGCCGGGGTATTTTCCTTTGGCGCGATTGCCGCCGTGCTGTTTGCATTGAACCAGGTGTTTCGTCCTCATCAGGTAGCCCGCATCCTTTCTTTTACGAATCCCGGTGCGGAGGAATTCCGGTCGGGCGTGGGTTTTCAACTCGTGCAGTCAAAGGCAGCGATCGGCTCAGGGGGTTTGGCCGGTAAGGGATTCATGGAAGGGACGCAGACGCAGGGGGCTTACGTGCCCGAGCAATCGACGGATTTTGTCTTCAGTATCATTGGAGAAGAATGGGGATTTATCGGCTCGATGGTCGTGATCGCCATGTTCGCGCTTCTGCTCATTCGAGTGATCCGGATGGGCATCCAGATCAAACATCCCTTCGGGAGTATGGCTGCCGCAGGGATAGCGGCGATCTATCTCGTGCATGTTTTTGTCAATATCGGGACGGTGGTGGGCCTGCTGCCGGTCATCGGTATTCCGTTGCCTTTCGTTTCATACGGAGGATCGGCTATGCTTGCCAACACGGTGTTGCTGGCGATCCTGTTGAATCTGCACATGCGGCGCGACGATTTCCCCATCTACGTATATTAGCGGATGCTCTGATTAATTCCACTTTGATCAGCATTCCGCGTTTGCATGTACAGGATTTCATGATTGCATCGTCAGAATCATTTCGGATTCGGGGCATTGCGGGCACGGAGCGCCCTTCGGGAGTCTGCGAGAGGTGCGCTGGCCGCGTCATTCCTCATTGTGTGGAGCCTGCCACACTGCTTCGTCATTCCTTGCCAGCGCACCTCTCGCAGACTCTGAACTTCGCGGAATTAATCAGAGCATCCTGACGTTCGCAAATCATTTGATACGGATCGCAGACAGTGAAAGAGTATCTTGCGAGAGAACTGGTTGCGGCGCTGGCGGATTTCGAGGGGGCGCCGCAGGATTTCGTGCCGGAGTTCGAAAAACCCAAAAATCCCGAGCACGGCGATCTGGCCACGAATGCGGCTATGCAACTGGCGCGGTATCTGCGCCGTGCCCCCCGCAGTATTGCCGAAGAACTGGCGGCCCGTCTGCTTGCCCGTCCGCTTGACGCCGCGCGGATTGCCTCTGTGGAGGTGGCAGGTTCCGGCTTTATCAATTTTCGTTTTTCGACCGAATATCTGGTCGGCGAGTTGCAGGCATTGCTCGAAGCCGGGGAGTCGTTCGGCCGCTCGACGACAGGTCGCGGCAAACGAGCCCTCGTTGAGTACGTGAGTGCGAATCCCACGGGACCGCTGACGGTCGGCCACGGACGCAATGCGGTGCTCGGCGATACGGTGGCCAATCTGCTGGCATGGAATGGCTACGACGTGACCCGCGAGTATTATTTTAACGATGCCGGGCGTCAGATGCGGGTGCTGGGCGAGTCGGTGCGGGCGCGGTACCGGGCGATCATGGATCCGGAAACGCCGCGCAAGCGGATCGATACCGGTGAAGGTTCCATGGAGGTGCCCGTATCGTTTCCCGAGGACGGCTACCTTGGCGCCTACATTACCGACATTGCAGAGCGCCTTCATGCCCGGGCAGAGGACGCCCCCGATATGGCCGGCGACGTCGCTCCCTTCAAGGAGGCGGCCGAAGAGGCTATTTTCGCCGACATCGGGCGTACGCTGACCCGCCTCGGTATCCACATGGATACGTATTTCAACGAGCGGAGTCTATACGAGAACGATGCCGTATGGCGTACGCTGGAACGGTTACGGGAGCAGGGCCATTGCTATGATCGGGACGGAGCCGTGTGGTTCAGAACCACCGCGTTCGGCAAGGAACAGGATACGGTGCTGGTCAAGAGCAGCGGTGAGCCGACCTATCGCCTTCCCGATATCGCCTACCATGCCGACAAATGCGAGCGGGGCTTCGAGCGGATCGTGGATATTCTCGGCGCGGATCACATTGCAACGTACCCCGATGTGTTGCATGGTCTGCGGGCGTTGGGATACGACGCCGACCGCGTGGAAGTCATTGTTCACCAGTTTGTTACGCTTGTGCGAGGCGGAGCGCCTGTAAAGATGAGCACGCGCAGGGCGACCTATGTGACGCTGGACGATTTGATGGATGAAGTAGGCGAGGATGTGACGCGGTTTTTCTTTTTGATGCGGTCGCCCAATGCCCATCTCGAATTCGACCTGGACCTGGCGAAGGAAGCCAGCGAGAAAAACCCGGTGTTCTACCTGCAATATGCGCATGCGCGCATTTGCTCCATTCTTCGCAAGGCGGAGGAAGTGGGTTTTCATGGCGGGGCCGACGCCGACTTGTCGTTGCTTGGGCATCCCGCCGAGATTGCGCTGATGAAGGCGCTGTTGCGGCTGCCGGAGGTCCTTGAGCATGCCGCAACAATGCGCGAGCCGCACCAGGCAGCTAATTTTTTACGCGAAGTGGCCGTTGCTTTTACGCAGTTCTATGGACACTGCCGTATTATCGGGGAGGAAAATGATCTGGCGGCTGCCCGCAT
The DNA here is from genome assembly GCA_028283985.1 of Rhodothermales bacterium. Classification (GTDB taxonomy): domain Bacteria; phylum Bacteroidota; class Rhodothermia; order Rhodothermales; family VXPQ01; genus VXPQ01. The sequence continues at coordinate 10,693 of JANQSQ010000081.1, forward strand.
GAAACTGGCGCGCGCTGCGCGGATCGTACTCGCGAATGGTTTGCACGTACTCGGTATTTCCAGCCCGGAGCGCATGTGATGCAGTCTTCACCCGCCATACGGATTGCTTTTCAGGGAGAAACGGGCGCTTTCAGCGAGGAAGCGATGCAGTGTTTGCATCCGGGCGCCGAAGGGGTTCCCTTCCCGTCCTTCGAAAAGGTTTTCGAGGCGCTCGGGAGCGGGGCAGCCGATCAGGCGGTTATTCCCATCGAAAACTCGCTGTTCGGCAGCGTACACGAGTGCTACGACCTGCTGCGCGTACACGACGTGTCGATTATCGGCGAGTTGAAGCTGCGGATCAGGCACAACCTGATCGGTTTTTCGGGCGCTTCCCTTGAGGATATTCGTGTGGTGCGTTCCCATCCGCAAGCGTTGGGTCAGTGCCGGCGTTTCCTCCGGATGCATTTGTCATCCGCTGACGTGATCGCCGCATACGACACCGCGGGCGCCGTACGGGAACTTGCCCAGAGCGGCGGTCCGAACGAAGCCGCTATCGGGAGTACGCGTGCAGCGGCTGTGTATGGGCTGGAGATTCTCGAAGCCGGCATCGAAAGCAATCATCAGAATTATACGCGGTTCCTGCTGCTTTCGCCCAAACAGGAAATGCCTCCGCCGGTCCCCGACATCCGGAAGGACTGGAAAACATCCATCGTGTTTTCGATGCGGACCAATGTCCCCGGAGCGCTTTTCAAGAGCCTTGCCGTATTTGCGCTACGGGAACTCGACCTGTTCAAGATAGAAAGCCGCCCCCTCGTAGGGAGTCCGGGCAATTATCGTTTCTACCTGGATGTGCTCGGCGCTGCCTCGGACAAACCCGTGGAACTGGCGCTGGATCATCTCCGGGAAATTGCGTCGTACCTCAAGGTACTGGGGTCGTACAGGAGCGGAAAAACGCAAGAGTAATGCGGATACCGTACAGCATTCGAGAGGGACTGGCCGGATTCCGCCGGGCCAGGGTCTCGGCGTTTACTTCAATCAGCGCAATGACGGTAGCGCTGACAATGATCGGATTGTTCGGGCTGCTCGCCTACGAGGCGCAGCAAGTATCGACATGGTTGCGTCAACGCGTCGGCGAGTTGGAGATTTTCCTGAAAGAAATTGCGGAGGACGCGGAGATTGCCGCCGTACATCTGCAGGTCGACGGCATGCGGGGCGTTGCCGAGACAGAATTTGTGTCCCAAAGCGACGCCCGGATTATTTTCCGGGAAGAATTCGGAGAAGGGGGCGATGTATTTCTGGATACGCCTTTTCTTCCGGCCTCCATCAAGGTGCGCGTGTTGCCCGCGTATGTGCATCCGGATAGTCTTGCGGCGCTCACCGAAGAATTCAGTTCGTGGGATCATGTGGACGAAGTGATTTTCAATCGCGTTCTGCTCGCTAAAGTGCAGGAAAATCTACGTCTGCTGGCCATGATCGGCATGGCGATCGGGGGTATTGTCGTACTGGCTTCCATATTTCTGGTCGCCAACACGATTCGCCTTACGATGTATGCGCGCCGTCTGCTTATTCGCACCATGAAACTTGTCGGCGCCACGGAGCGCTTTATTCGCCGGCCGTTTGTGGTGGAAGGCGTGGTGCAGGGAATCGTATCCGGACTTCTTGCCGCGCTCGTGCTCTGGGGTTTGCATGCGCTGGCTCAGGGTTATCTCCCGCAAACGAGTATGTTGTCAAATGCTTTTCTCCTTTTCGCGTTCGGCGGATTGACGGCGTGCGGTATGGTGCTTGGATGGATTGGTTCTCGCTTTGCATTTCGCAAGGTGATAGGAAACATAGCATTGCATTAACAATTAAGCGGCGCCATTGTTTTTTCTAACATCGCTTGCACGGTAAAGCCGATCTGTGCAGCGTTTTCAGGGCGTCGCATAAACACTTGAAAGATTTTAAGATTCGTTGATAATCCCTGTATTTTTTTGTAACTTATTTGTGGCGTTTTGTATCCACCCAAGTACGAATGCCAGCTCTGCCTCGTTTTCATTACCCTGTTCACTGGCGGTATATGAGAGGTTATGTTCCGCATTCTTTTTGTCATCGCGGCCGTGGTGGCTGCCGCGCTGGCATTGGTTATTGAACAACCTTTACTGTTCGTGGCGGCTGGCGCTTCGCTAAGCGTTGCCCTGGTCATGGCGATCATTCATTTAGTGCGGCGACGTCGGCGGCGGAAAAAGTACAGGGTGAAGCCGGAACCCCTGCCCGATATTACATCCGATGTCCTGGAAGAGGAAGGGGAGGAAGACAAGCAAAGGGATCTGGCTTCGCTCGGCATTCTTGATATCCGCCCGAAAGGTTCGGTCAACGGATCCGGAGAGCAAGAAGCAGGCTCTATAGAAGAGGTCGTTTCGGGAAATGGGTCGGAGGCGTCCGGAACGAACGCCTCCACGGAGACGAACGGCGCCGGTAAGACCGAACCTGTGCAGGGCACCCTGGATTTTTCTATTCAGGAACAGTCGCAGAGTG
>JANQSQ010000085.1 GCA_028283985.1 Rhodothermales bacterium
ATCGCCGGCGGGTCTTCGTGCGGCTGGCGGATATGGAAGAATCCGTCTCGTAGCCGATCGCCTAAGGATGCTCTGGTTTCTTCCTGCGCATCTCACATACAAGGGGTCGAATCCGCGTTTGCAGTGCGGTATCTTGTTCTGCGCCGGGCGCCGTATTCTGTTCTGCGATCCGGCCTGTCGTCCCGCGCTGCCGGCTTTTTCCTTGCACCGTATGCTTTTTTCCGATTCCCCCGGCCCGTCCGCTCCTTCCGGTCCATCCGTTTCCAACGGAGAGGCCGGCGAGGCTATTCTGGGAGGGCTGAATGCTTCGCAACAGGAAGCCGTACGGGCGACCGAGGGGCCTGTGCTTGTCGTGGCCGGCCCGGGTTCCGGCAAGACCCGGATGCTCATGCACCGGATCGCGTATTTGCTTGCGACGGAACGGGCCAGACCCTGGCAGATCCTTGCGCTGACGTTCACGAATAAAGCGGCCCGCGAAATGCGCGCCCGTATCGATCGCCTTGCGGGCGACGCCTCTCGCGATCTGTGGATGGGCACGTTTCATTCGATCTTTGCGCGTCTCCTGCGCGTGGAAGGGGAGCGTATCGGCTATGCGCGGGATTTCAGCATTTATGACACGGACGATTCGGAGCGGATTCTGCGCCAGTTGATGGAGCGTTTCCGGATGGACGCGAAGCAGCATAGCCCCCGCAGCGTCCGGCATATCCTGTCCGGTGCGAAGAATCGCATGGTGTCCCCGGCGCAATACGAACGTTCCGCTTCCGGGCCGTTGCAGCAGGTGGCCGCGCAGCTTTACGGCCCCTATGAACAGGCGCTTCGCACCGCGAACGCCATGGACTTCGACGACTTGCTTCTGAAACCGATCGACCTGTTTGAACAGTGTCCGGATGTACTCGAAAAATACCGGGAGCGCTGGACCTACCTGCACATCGACGAATACCAGGACACGAATCGTTCCCAGTACATGCTGGCGAAGTTGCTTGCCGACCGGCGCAGGAACATCTGTGTCGTGGGCGACGATTCCCAGAGCATCTACGCCTTTCGAGGCGCCGACATTGCAAACATTCTTTCTTTTCGCCGCGATTACCCGGAAGCCGTTACCGTACGGCTGGAACAGAATTACCGCTCTACGGGACGCATTCTGCAACTGGCCGATTCCATTATCGAACACAATAGGGACCGCCTTGAAAAGAAACTGTGGACCGAAAACGCCGACGGGGATCCTATTGTGCTCATGGAGGCGCTTTCGGAGCGGGACGAGGCGCAGAAAATCGAACGGGCGATCCGAAGCCTTCAGGCCCGGTTCGGATACGGCTACGAGCATTTTTCGGTGCTCTACCGGACCAATGCGCAAAGCCGCTCGATCGAGGATGCGCTGCGCCGCGGAGGCGTTCCGTACCGCATCGTAGGCGGGCTGTCTTTCTACCAGCGGAAGGAAGTGAAGGACATTCTCGCGTATCTGCGTCTTCTGGTCAATCCCGGAGACCTGGCGAGTTTGCGCCGCATCATCAATTATCCAACGCGAGGCATCGGGGACAGGACGCTCGAACGGCTCATTGCTTTTGCGGAGGAGCGTCAAGGGACGGTCTGGGAGGCGATCGAGCAGGTCGAGTCGGTGGGGCTGGGGCCGCAGGCCGGGCGCGCCGTCGCGGCGTTCCGGGAGATGATGCGCGGGCACATGGAAGAGGTCGGGCAGGGCATGCCGGCGGAGGATATTGCGCGTTCCGTCGTGCAGGAAACGGGCATGGTCAAACACCTTGGCCAGGACCAGACGCCTGAAAATTTCATGCGCTGGGAAAATGTTCAGGAATTGATCGGGGCGATCGCGGAGTATACCGCGGAAAACCCCGGGGAGCATACGCTCAGTACATTCCTGCAGGAGGCGGCGCTCCGGACGGATCTCGACGAGATGGACAGCGAGTCGCGCGTAACGCTTATGACGCTGCATTCCTCCAAGGGGCTCGAATTTCCCGTGGTGTTCGTTACCGGCCTGGAAGAAGGACTTTTTCCCGTGTCCATGGCGATCGGGGAAGCTGCTGCTCTGGAGGAGGAGCGGCGTCTTTTCTACGTAGGCGTCACGCGCGCTGCGGAACGGTTACATCTTTCCTGGGCCCGGACCCGCTTTCGTTTTGGCAGTTCGGCGCCGACCGTACGCAGCCGTTTTCTGGACGAGATCGATGGAAGCGTCGTACGCACCGAAGCCGGAGAGTCTGTCCGGCAGGACACGGGGCGTTTTCAACCCGACCCTGAAGTGGTTTCCGGCTTTTCCGGAGGTCCGTCGTACGACCGGATGGCTCCGCATTATTACCGGCAGAACCTGGCCGCGCCTGCTCGCAAGGAAAGCGGTCGTACGGTGGTCTACGAGCAGGGGGAGGGCGCCATTCTCCCGGGGTGCTGTGTGGATCACCCGCGTTTCGGCGAGGGAGAGGTGCTTTCCGTGGAAGGCCATGGCGAGAAAGCAAGGGCTGTTATTGCCTTTCGGGAAGCGGGCCGGAAAAAGATTATGTTGAAATTCGCAGAATTGCGCCTCGTGGAACATTGATTTCCTGCATAGTGGTAACAGGCCCTAACCCCCTTTGGTATGAAGAATTTTCACGTTTTTCGGCATACGCTGCTTCTGTTTCCGGCCCTCGCATGGCTAACCGGGTGTTCTCCCGAAGACGAGCGTACCCGCGTGCTGGTATACTCGCCGCACGGCAAGGAAATGCTTGGAGCCTATGAGGAATTGTTTGAGGCCCGTTATCCCGATGCGGATATCGCCTGGATAGACATGGGAGGGCAGGATGCGTACGACCGGATCCGGACCGAACGGCAGAATCCGCAGGCAAGCGTCTGGTGGGGCGGCGCCGGTATGGCGTTCGACCGGGCGGCCCGGGAGGGCCTGCTCGATCCGTATGCCCCATCCTGGGCTGCGGAAGCGCCCGCGCATGCATCCGGGGCCGGAGACACGTGGTACGGCACCTTTCTGACCCCTGAAGTCATCACGTACAATACCCGCTCCCTTGCTCTGACGGGCGAATCGCCCCCGCAGGACTGGGATGAAATGCTTGACGAGCAATGGCGCGACCGGGTGATCATCCGGTATCCGCTGGCTTCCAGCACCATGCGGACCATTTGGGGAGCGATGATTCTCCGGCAGCCTACCGTAGAGGAGGGGTACGCATGGCTGGCCCGTCTGGACCGTAACGTGGAGACCTATGCCGCCGACCCGACACAGCTTTATCTCAAACTGGCCCGCGAGGAAGGCGATGTGACGCTGTGGAATATGCCGGATACGTATATCCAGGCGCAGGGCAACGGGTACCCTTTCGGCTATGTGGCGCCTTCCTCCGGAACGCCGGTCCTTACGGACGGCATTGCGCTTGTTGCGGGAGGGCCGAACCTGGAGATTGCGCGGACTTTCTATGAGTTCGTCACGTCCGATAGCGCCCTTGTCGATCAGGCGCACCGGTTTTATCGCATCCCGGTCCGGAATACCATCCCGGATTCGGAACTTCCGGAATGGATGACCGGAGTGGATATCCAACCCATGGAGATTGACTGGGAACGCCTTGCCGAGGAGGGGCCTGAATGGATGCAGTACTGGGACGAGAACATCAAGGGGCGCGGCGCTGCGTATCTTGCGGACCGCGGCATGGAGTAAAGGCCGGCGAGGGACTGGGCCGGATTATGTTAGCCGGCGGTGCGCGCCGCGCCGTTTTTTCCCATGCCGAGACGCTCCGCCAGTTCTTCGAACGTGTCAACCACGATGTGTGCGCCGGCCTCTTCGAGTTCGCCGGCGGAGAACGATGTGGTTATTCCCGCCACATGACACCCGGCCCGTTGCGCCGAGCGCACTCCGTTCACCGAGTCCTCGATAACGAAGCACATCTCCGGCGCCAGACCGAGACGTTTTGCGGTCTCCTGATACGGTTCGGGATCGGGTTTGTGGCGGTGTATATCCTCCGCCGTGACGACCACCTCGAAAAAACCGTCCAGATCGAACCGGTCGAAAGCGAAGCGTTGGTATCGGCTTGTTGCGGACGTGGTCAACGCAAGGCGCATTTGCGATTTCGCCCGGCGTATAAAATCCAGTGCGCCCGGAATGAGGCGCATATCGGGCATGAGACTCAGGAAGGTTTCTTCCTTCGATACGGTGAGCGTGTCCACATCGTGTGCGTCCGATCCGAACTCGGACACGACCCGTTCGAACAGTTTGCGTTCGGGGATGCCCTTGAAGGAGGGATAGGCTTCGGCCGGGACGGGCAAATCGTGCAGGCCGAAAATGATTCTGTGCGACCGGTCGTGTATCGGTTCGGAGTCGATGACCACGCCGTCCATATCGAATACGATCGCTGCAAAAGGCGGCGTCACTCTTCGTTGCTCGTCGCTCATTTGGAACCGCCAAACTTCACTCCTCGCGCCTTGATTGACGCCGTGCCTGACGGAACAGAGCATTGCTGC
>JANQSQ010000094.1 GCA_028283985.1 Rhodothermales bacterium
GGGCATGGCCCACCCACGTGCTGGCGGCAGGGATACTTCTTGTACGCCCCGCGCCGTCGCGCCCTGTTGCGATATACCTCGCGGCGGCTGCGGCGGCGATAGGGGTTGCGGTCCTGGCGTCCCCGTTTGTGGCGCAGCCGTTTTCTTCCGTATTCCTTCCGGTAGCGCTGCTTGCAGCGGTACGGGGGGGAAGGATTGCGTTGCCGGGCTTGGTCGGTGGTTTAAGGAACGGTGCGTTCCGGGCACGGCCAACGCGGCGCATGCGAACCCTTTAAAGGGTGTGTTTGTAGGGATTTTCAGCAAGGTAAAAGGTCGTTTACGGCGGCTCCGCAGCGAAAAACGGGGAATTGTAGGGGGATTTATAGGGCCCAAAGCCCTGCTCGACGGAAATGCAACGCTTTTCCGTGCGCGGTGCACGTGAAGCCTGGATGCGTAAACCCGCCGGGTTATTCGGTGGGATATTCGCAAGGCTTGAATGTGCCTGAAAATCACTAGCTTATATAGCTATATAGAAAATATTTTTTGGCTATTTAATACTATATTTTTTATATTTCATTTCCAGTATGGAGTACCGTATCGAAGCTAGGGGAAACCAGACAGGGAGCACAGATGAGCGCGAAAAAGACCATGACCCTCAACCTCAGAGAGAACGAGATGCGGGTTCTCGAGGAATTGAGTAAGCGGAAGGACATGAGCAAGACAGCTCTGTTGCGCCAGGCCTTGCGCATGTACCAGCTGGTCGAGGCACGCCTTGAGAACGGCGACAAACTCTTCTTTGAAGACGAGCAGACCAAGACAAAGGCGGAGATCATGATGCTATGACGGGTACGATCAGTCCAGTCTACCTGCTCAATGTAGAGCGTGGCGAACAGGAAGCGGCGGAGTTACTGGACGTGATCGCCGAGAGACAACTTGCCGACTGGGAAGGCGAGTGGGCGCCGGAGTTATTCAGGGCTATGCAGCGTCTCAGGCGCGCAGGCGTTGAACGGAGCCAGTGGCCACAAAGTCGCCACTGGGATTGGCGCAAGAAGACGGTGGCATTGCAGCAAGGGATATTAGCCCAGGCTGGTTTTAGCATTGTATGTGACGGCTTGACGCAAGGTATGATGATCGTGGATACGACAATGAAACGATGCCGAATCGATAGTCAGCAAGGCAGGAATCTCGTCTATGTGGAGTACGTCGAGAATGCGCCGTGGAACCGAAAGGAATTGTTCAATCCCCCTCGGTATCGCGGTGTAGGCAGTATCCTGGTCAGAGCTGCAATTGCGCTGAGCGAGGATTTGGGGTTTCGCGGACGGCTTGGCCTTCATTCGTTGCCACAGGCGGACGGCTTCTACGCCGATACTTGCAATATGGCGGATATTGGAATTGACCGCGATTACCATAACTTGCGCTACTTCAAAATGACCCCTGGCTGTGCGCAGACCTTCATCATGAAAGGAAGAGGAGGAGGAGGTACTCTATGAAAATCAAGATAGAGAAGGAGTGGTGTCTCCGCATGGCGGAGATTGAGGGAGATGCCGAGATTGGCATCGGTCCGCTGGCCGTTGATCCTGTATTCCCGGGTGAAAGCGTTCCCGCCATGTTGAGCGATGAGAATGAACCGCATATCGCATTTGGGCGCTTCGTTCGTCTAATGCGCCGGCAACGTGGGCTTTCTCTTGAGAAGCTTGCCGCTGATGCCGACGTGGATATGTCTGTCCTTGTCGAAATTGAGAACGACCCGCACCACAGGCCGGAATTGCGAACAACCTATCAGTTAGCCAATTATTTTGGAGTGTCGCAATCCGGTCTCATGCAGGTGGCAGGGCTGACCGCTCGAAAAGATGCGATACTATCCGAAGAGGCAGTCCGCTTTGCTGCGCGATCGGAGCCAACGGCGGTACTTACTCCCGAGGAAAGCGAGGCGCTGGAAGCATTCGTTGCTGTGTTAAGCAAGAAAAGGTAATCCATGAGCGCCCGCCACTTTTTGTCGATCAACGATGGGCATGAGCGGGGTGGTACAGAACGGAGGCAGGTAGCGTTGGGGGCGGGGCGCCGACACGACGAATCAGATACGGTCCGCGACCGAAGCGCTTCACCGCATCTTCTGCCGCTGCCTCGAATGTGTCGTATGCACCGATGAGTTTCTCGTCATGCAAGACCACCCACTTCCCGAAGTGCCTTACCTCGAGTTCGTTTTGCATGGCCTCGTATGCGGAAATGTCTTTTAGCAGATCTGCCATAATCCCGGCCTTGTTTGTATTGAGGAATAAGCAGGATATACCGCTACCCTTTGCGTCTTGAATTTGACGCATAAGGGCGTGAAAATTGAACAGTGCCCTGTATAACGTTGTTTCCCAACACCCTACCACACCTCAATCTCCACGGGCATTTTCGCCTGTACCGCCCCAGCGTCGCGGGTGTGCGCCGTTAGGGCGCGGGCGTGCTCCAACAGTTCCTGCTCGGCGGGGGATCGGGTCCATTGCAGCCACGCCGCCCTGCTCTTGACGAGCAGCAGATCGTTGAACGCCTCGAAAGGCGTTTTCGGACGCGGCAGGACGCGTACCCGCCAGGGGCCTTCGCCCAGTTCCGTTTTTCCGGCGGCGACCGCGATCGCGTCTTTCAACGTGCCCAGCGAATCCACCAGGCCAATGTCCAGCGCATCCTCGCCGGACCACACGCGGCCCACTGCAATCTCCCGCACCGCGGCCTTGTCCAGCCCGCGATTCGTCGCTACCAGGTCGATGAACGCATCGTACAGATCGTCCACCCAACCCTGCGCCATTTCCCGTTCCCGGGGGCTGAACGGACGGACCCCGGACAGCATGTCCGCATACGGACTCGTTTGCACGCCGTCCGTCGTGATGCCCAGTTTGTTTTCGAATGTGTTTCCAAGATTGAGGAACATCGCGAAGACGCCGATGGAGCCGGTCACGGTGATCGGATCGGCCAGGATGGTTTCGCCTGCCGTTGCGATCCAGTAGCCCCCCGAAGCCGCTACGTTGCCCATGGAGATGACCACCGGCTTTTCTTTCGCCGTACGATGAATAGCCTGCCACATGGTCTCGAACGCCGACGCGGAGCCGCCGGGAGAATTGATGCGCACGACCACGGCCTTCACGAAGTCGCTTTCCCTCGCTTCACGCATGTCGCGCGCGAAGCTTTCCGATCCGAGAACGGTTCCGCTAAAGGGATTGCCCGGAACGCTTTTCCCGTTCAGGATCACTCCCTCGGCGTACACGACGGCTATTTCGCCCCCGCTGTTTGTCGAAAGGCCCGCTTCGGAATTCGGGGTCGATGCATACGATCCAAGCGACATCGTTTGCAGGTTCTCCTCCGGGTCATGGCCAAGGCGTTGCTTGATGCGTTCCACGACCTCGTCATGGTAGAGCAGTTCGTCGAGCAGTCCGGCCTCGTAAGCCTCCTTCGCCGAGAAGATGGCTTTCCGGTTCACGAGTTCGTCGAGCGCTTCGAAAGTGGTGCCCCGGCTTTCGGCTACCGCATTCAGGAACGTCTCGTTGTAGGAGTTCAGCAGTGCGGTAAGCTGTTCTTCGTTTTCCGGCGAGAGGTCCCGGCGCATGTACGGCTCGACGGCGGATTTGAACGTGCCTGCCCGGACGATCTGCGGCTCGACATCGAGTTTTTCGTACAGCCCGGTATAGAAGTACGTTTTCATCGAAAAGCCATTGAATTCGAACATGGCTTCCTGCGAGGCGAAGACGCTGTCGGCGGCGGACGCCAGATAGTAGGTCGATTCGGACATCATGTAATCGTTGCTCGAAGCGAAAACCGGTTTGCCGCTTTTCCGGAATCGCAGCAGAGCCTTACGCACTTCTTGCGAGCTGGCGCTCAGCCTCGAAAATCCCTTGACCCGGATCCACAGGGCGTCGATCCGTTCGTCCCCGGCCGCCTTGTCGATAGCGTCCGTGATGTCCATCAGGTTGTAGCCCGATCGCTTGCCGGCGATCTGATCTATCGGATTCGTGGAGGAGGTTTCGGGGATGGAACCGGTAAGGTCGAACGTGAGCACCGTGCCGCTGCGGACACTCGGCGTGGTGCCGGACATTGTCGAAACGGCGAGCAGAAAGAACATGCCGATCACGAAGAGCAGGCCGCTGGCGACCAGCATGCCCAGTGCGGCGGCAGCCATGTTGGAAAGGAAGCGCATAGCGAATCGGAAGAATGACAGGGTGAGGAAAGTAAAGGGGACCGGAATATTTCCGAAAAATACGACGGCGCGGGTTGTTTTATACCCATTATATGCCCGGTAGCGTCGAAAGACGCCGGGTTATTCTGTCTAATTGCGGATGGAAAGAGCGCTTTGTATTCTGCGTATCCTATGGACGCCGTTTTCCGATACCATATCCCGGAACTCCATCCGCTTGCCGTCCATTTTCCCATAGCGCTCCTGGCTGCGGCGGCGCTGACTGCGCTTGTCTGGATGGGGTGGGGCGCTCCCTTTTGGCGCCGTGTCACGTGGTTACTCACCACACTGGGCATGGCGGGCGCCCTTTTTGCCTGGTTTACGGG
>JANQSQ010000106.1 GCA_028283985.1 Rhodothermales bacterium
TGGCGTGGACAATGTGCTCGACATTACGCGCCCGACTCTTGTACCGTCGCTTCCCGGACGGCGGCTTTACGCCGCTCTCCGCCTCACGCTATAACGCCGCCAACCCTGAAACCCCAACTGCTCTTACCATGAAAACACCTGTTGCTTTCTCCATATTCTTTGGGTTTCTCTTCCTGTTAACCGGCTGCGACAGCACCGACGCCGAACCGGAGCCGGTACTTCTCGGTGTGAAAATGGCTGAGAATATCCCGGCCGATCCGGCTTCGGGCCGCGATCCCGACACGGGAGCCTCGATCAGCAACAACCTCTTCACGCTCTACGACCTTGAAGCAGGTTCGATACTTATTCCCTCGTCTCAGACGGATGCCGCCACCCGGCAGCGCGATTCCACATCGACCGCGTGGGACATCGGTTTCAAAGGCACGACAATCATTTTCAACGGGGGCACGAGCGGGCCGGGCGAAGCGGCTGCGCAGATGCTTCCGCAACCCTTTGCCGAGGTCGTCGAAGCGCCCGAAGGGGGCTATATTGCCGACGGAGAGAACACATCCTGCCCGGAGGTCTCCACGCCGGTCGGTCCCGTTCCCGGTTCGCCCTATGCAATCTGCGCGGGCTCGGACAACGGCTGGTACAACTACAATGCCGGGACCATGCTGCTCTCGCCTATTCCGGGTCGCACCATCGTGCTCAGGACAGCGAGCGGAAACTACGCGAAAATACGGATTCTGAGTTATTACCGGAACAATCCGGATCCCCCCGATGCGTCGACTCCGTCCCGGTATTATACGTTCGAGTATGTCCTCCGGCCCGACGGCTCCCGGGACCTGACCTCGGAATGAGGGAAACGGATCATGTCGATCCTGCGCTATTGAGCGGGGCGCAGAACGGTTGATCCCGTAGCGTGGCGGGAAAGGCCGGGCGATTCGTATGGTGTTTGCCGGCGATGTGGAGACGAGGTGAAAGGTGATCCGGTGTATCCTCTTTACTCCGAAAGATGTGTTATATTTAAGGCTGTGCTTTCCGGATTTTCCTTCGATAGCCTCCCGGACCGGCGGGTTTTCCGGCGCGTTCGGTTCTTTTTTCCAACCAACCTCAACAAATCCGTATTATGAAGTCCTACCGATTCCTGTGCCTGTTCTCTCTGCTGGCGCTCCTGCTTGCCGCATGCGGCGGCGACGCCTCTGATGGCGACTATGCCGATTCTTCCGATGGCGCCGATGCCGCTGCCGAAAGCGATATGGCCTCTGCCGACAGCGGCATGGATGTCGCCGAAGTCGTTCTTCGCCCTGCCGGCGATACGATAGCGTTTGACGAGGCCTCGACCTCGTTTACCGTCCAGGCCGGACAGACGGTCAACCTGACCCTGGAGAATGTGGCGACCAGCGAGGTCATGCTGCACAACGTCGTCATACTTTTGTCGAATGAAGACGATGTGGCCAACCGCGTGGGGATGGCGGGCATCGCCGCCGGCGAAGCGAATGCATTCGTTCCGGAGGATGAGGCGATTCTGGCGGCTACGCCGCTCGCACAGCCCGGCGAGACCGTGCAGGTTACGTTCGAGGCTCCCGCGGAACCGGGGACCTATCGTTATATCTGCACCTATATCGGTCACCATACCCTGATGCAGGGTACGATGATTGTAACCTGATCGGGCTGATCGTACCGTTCTTCCGGGAACGGGAGATGTAGATACAGGGCGCTGCCCTGCGCCTGAAACGCTGTGCGGGAGATGCTTTGCGTCGGGGACTGCGCTGTACCGCTGCGTGTCCATGGCGCCGATGGTGATTTGTTGTTTGTGTTCGGCGGCGATAAGTATTCCGGTCGAGAGAAACCGGGAATAGTGGATTATTATGGTTTTTGGCACGGATATTGTTTAAGAATGATGGTACAGTAAAAAAGGCCGTTCGGTATATTCCGATGTACGGGTCGTATCGGAAAAGAGATGTAGCCGGCGGGCCGGAATAAACGGTTTATGACATCGCCACGGAGGTAACGACATGAAAACCTACGCAAGCATTCCCCTTTTTTTCGCGCTCGCTGTGCTGGTTTCCGGCTGCGTCAGCATAAACCACACCATGCTCGACACAGGACCGGGGTATGCTCCGGTGCCGGGCCCTGAAGTAGAGGTGTTTTTCGAGCAGGACGAATTGCCGGAGCACACGCGCATTGCGCTGCTCTACGGCAAGACCTTCGAAAACATCACCACGGAGAGCAGGTTGATCGAAAAGCTGCGCGAGGCGGCGGGCGCCCTGGGCGCGAACGGCGTGGTGTTGCTCGGCCAGACGGACCTGGGCGGGGAGATCAGAATATCCGGCGATCCTTACAGCGGTTTTGGAGAGAGCGGACGGCGCGGTCAGGCGCTGGCTATACGGGTGCATTAGGCGTAGCGCGATAGGGTGGGCGCGCGTCGCCTGTGTCCGGTCAATTACCCTGTTGAGTGATTTTACTCAATGGGGTAATTGCGTTTTGGGGGGATCCGGCCGGTTCTTCATTCGGCCAGTAGGATGCGGATCGCCTACGGATTTCTCTTCCGGCCCCGATAGGCGCCGGAATCGCGCCAAGATCGCGCCGGAATTGCGCCAAGATCGCGTCGAAAACGCGCCAGAATCGTTTATTGTGCGCTTTTGAGTGTCCAATAGGCTCCGCGTCCACTCCCGTGCAATTCGACCAGGCCCAGTTCGCGCAGTATTCCCAATTCTCTCTGAGTCGTTCTGGTTGATGCCTTCACGCGCAAATGGCGCTGGAATCACATAAGCCGATATTATTCCCATTCTGTCGCTCTGTGCTTATACGGCTCGATTTCTAATACTGCATCACGCAATACCACCGCAAGAGCGTCTTCAACCTCATTTATAGTGGTGCCATGGTTGTATGCACAAGACAGCATCTTGCTTCTGAAATTGTCAGCGTCACTGAATTTCCTTTGGCGAATATAGTCGGCGCAAAACCTGTGGATTTCATATTCGGGCTTGCGCTGTAATGAAAAGAAGGGTTCCTTTTTCACTTCCTTCTTTGCCCAGGATTCCGCATCCAGTTCCTTAGATATGGACTTGCCGAATTCGGTTAGTGCGAGGGGGCTTGTGCCAGCAACCGCCTTCGGAGGAAGTCGCTCGAAAATGTCCTCCAGTTTGTCGTTTACCGCTTTTTTCCACTCATTCATGCCGCCCACCCAAAGTCCACCAGCCCAAATTGCACCAATCAAGGCCAGAAGAAGGGTTATGCTTATACCAAGCAACCACTGAACGATATGCAACACGGCTTCTGTGCTCATTCGGATTCCTCTACGAGAAAGGGATTCTCGATATACGGCAGCGCTGATTCGGGAATGGGTTCGCCAAAGGGCAGCGAAACGGCAATCCGGCCGGGGCGTTTTTCGATAAGCACTTCCTTGTTTGCGGCTGACCAAACGACAGAAACGTGCGTGATGTCGGGCTTTTTCATGGCCCCCTATGGAGTTAATCTCGATTGCTCATTTGCTGTAGTATATACTGACCTTGCGGGGCAAAAGATGCAATGCTGGCTGTGGATTTTTCCCATTTTTCAGGCGGATCCGCAAGATACGGGTGATGGGGGACGGGACTGTGCGCTCGGTGTGAAATTTGTAAATTACGCTATTGAGTAAAATTACTCAATAGCGTAACCTATAGGCATGAACTCTTTTCAACGCGCTCAAGTCAGTACCCTCGTTCAGCGGCTGGGCGAAGAGCCTCGCCAGATCATTGCCCTGTTCGGGCCGCGCCAGACCGGCAAGACCACTATCCTGCGTCAGGCGCTGGGGCAAGTACCTTACGAGAGCCTCTATCTCGCTCTGGACGAACCCGATTCTTCAATCCCTCGTCCTCCTTTCGATACGGATGAGGCCACTTTTTCTGTGCCCACGGTTCAGAGGGATACGGCTTGGCTGGTCCGCAACTGGGAAATCGCCCGACGCGAGGCGGAGCGATCAGGCAGATTCGTTCTGGCGTTCGACGAGATTCAAAAGGTTAAAGGCTGGTCGGAGATCGTCAAGGGGTTGTGGGACGCCGACCGGGCCAGTGGTTGCCCTTTGCATGTGGTCATCCTTGGCTCGGCTCCGCTTCTCATGCAGTCGGGATTGAGCGAGAGTCTTGCCGGTCGTTACGAATCCGTCCATGTCAGGCACTGGTCGTTTGCGGAAATGTCCAGAGCCTTCGATTTCGATCTGCCGACCTATCTCTATTTTGGCGGTTATCCGGGCGCAGCCTCCTTCGTTCGGGAGCCGGACCGGTGGCGGGGCTACATTCTCGATGCGCTCATCGCGCCGAATATCGAGCGAGACCTTCTGGCGCTGACCCGGGTGGACAAGCCTGCGTTGCTCAGACGACTCTTCGAACTGGGCGCTGCATATTCAGGGGAAATACTGTCCTACAACAAAATGCTGGGCCAGCTTCAGGACGCTGGCAACACGACCACGCTGGCGCGCTATCTCGACTTGTTGTCGAGCGCTGGCCTGCTTGCCGGCCTGCCGAAGTATTCGAACCGACCGCATCTGGGCAAATCCTCCAGTCCCAAATTCAACGTGCTCAACACGGCCCTGATGACAGCCGGTTCGGGGTATTCCTTCGATGAAGCGCAGGCCGACAGGACGTATTGGGGGCGCATCATTGAGAGCGCGGTCGGTGCGCACCTGTTCAATACCGCGACATCCGATATCCGTCTTCATTATTGGCGAGAAGGATCGCTCGAAGTAGATTTTGTTTTGCAACGAGGTGATCGCGCTATCGCCATCGAGGTCAAGAGCGGTTTGCACAGGGGGGCTTTGCCCGGGATGGACGAATTCAAGAAGCGTTTTCGTTCGCATGATTCGCTGCTTGTCGGGGAAGGCGGTATTCCACTCAGCGAGTTTCTCTCAGTGCCCGCTGGACAATGGTTCAGGGAGGTGTCGCCATGAGAGTATCCCGCACATGCACCGAGGTTCTGGAAAAGGACGACGAACGGCGCCAGGAGGCGGATTCCCGGCCCCTTGAGACGTTCCGTTCCGTTCCGGCTTATGTGTTGCTCGGCGATCCCGGCGCCGGGAAGTCGACTGCGTTCGAGATGGAGTGCGAGGCGCTTGGGGAGAATGCCTTCTTGATTTCGGCCCGCGACTTTCGAACCTTCGATCCGCAGCACCATCCCGAATGGCGCGGCAAGACGCTCTTTATCGACGGGCTCGATGAGGTCCGGGCCGGTTCGTCGGATGCGAACACGTCGTTCGACGAGATTCGTAGCAGCCTCGACGCATTGGGCAAGCCACGTTTTCGCCTATCGTGCCGGGAAGCGGACTGGCTGGGGGCAAACGACCGGGACCACCTGAAGACCGTTTCGCCGGATTCCACGGTGAAGGTGCTGCGGCTCGACCCCTTGACGTATGAGAATATTACTTCGATTCTGAATGACCATCCGGACATTGACGATACCAGAGATTTTATTTTTGAGGCTGACAAAAGGGATGTAGCCGGATTTTTGGAGAACCCGCAGACCCTTAAACTGCTTGCCGATGTTGTTGGCGCGGATGGCGAGTGGCCCGCAAGCCGCAAAGAGCTCTTTGAGAAAGCGTGCGCCAGGATGGTTCGTGAGCACAATGAAGGGCATCGAGATGTACACGATTCCAAGGAATCACTCTCATCTGAACAACTTCTCAATGCTGCCGGACGGCTCTGCGCCGTACAATTGATTTCGGGCGCTTATGGATATACGCGACGAGGCGAGACGGACGAAAAGTATCCCGCTCTGGATCAGTGCGACTACGACCTTGCTGCGCTTCGTTCAGCGCTCGCCACGAAGTTGTTCAAGGGCGTATCCAATAACCGCTTCACTCCGATCCACCGCCACATTGCCGAATTTCTTGCGGGTCGGTACCTTGCCGGCATTATCAAAGCAGGCGTGCCCGCCCGCCGCATAATCGCGCTCATTACCGGAAAGGACAGTATAGTGGTCACGGAAATGCGAGAGATTTCCGGTTGGCTTGCGGCGCATTGCCAGGATGTCCGGACGTGGCTCGTCGAACAGGATCCTGTTGGGGTTGGGCTATACGGAAACATCCGGGAATTTTCTCTCGACGAAAAGCGTGCGTTGCTCGCCGCTTTGAACCGGGAGGCATCCCGACACGGTTCCTCGGTATGGATGTGGCCCGCAGCTTTTCGGGGGCTCGCCACATCTGACATGGAACCCGAGTTCAGAAAGATATTGACCAGTTCCAGCCGGGAAGAAGCGCAGCAATGGGTTGTCTGTTTGGCGCTGCTTATTCTGCAAGAAGGCGAATGCCTGCCGGGGTTTTCCGAACTGCTGCTTGAAATCGTCCGCGACGAAACACGGTGGCCACGCGTCAATTACGCCGCCCTCGAAACCTTCATCCACAGCCCGGACAGTGCAGAAAAGACGAACAGGCTCAAAACGCTGCTGACAGATGTTCAGAGCGGGAGCGTTTCCGATCCCGACAAAAGGCTGCTTGCTATTCTACTGACCCGTCTTTATCCCCGGGAACTGCCGCCATCGGAAATATGGGATTATCTTTCTGGAGAAGGGGACGACGAAGAAGGCGAGTGGATCGGCGAGGCGGAGGAGCGGTATTATCTGTCCGAGAAAGGGACCTCATCATCCATCGGAGGAGATATTGGGTTCTGGCTTACCGACCTTCTCGGGAAATCTTCGGACGAGCAGGTGGCCGAACTGCTCGATAATCTGAAAGAGCGGCTTTCCCGTTTACGCCCTGTTCTGGACGTGCGACTATTGCATGATCCTCCTCTGCAACTCCTGGCTCGCGGCCTGGAAGCGCATGGAGACGGACTGGACACGAAACGTCTGTACGACTGGCTTGACGTTGGTTTGGCCGCGCACGGCGGATTCTTAGGCAGTGACCAGGAAACCCTGTCCGAGGTTCGCTTGTGGCTGGAGCAACGCCCCGAACTGCAAAAGGCCATCCTCCTTGAAGGACTGCTCCGATGTCCCGAATCCGACGAATTCAGGCTGTGTGCATTCTACGTCCGAGACCGTTTGTACGGCGCGGACCGACCGGCCGATATCGGCTTCTGGTGCCTGGAACAGGCCGTTGCCTTGGTGGACACGAAGCAACATATTGCTAAACAGCTTCTTGAATGGGCTTTCCTTGCACATGACGATCCAGACCTTAATGAAGGGCTGTCGCTCGATGTCCTGAAAGAATACACGCGAAAAGGCGAGACGTTGAGCGCATACCTGGATCGATTGCTTGCTCCTCCGTCCATTTCCCCGAAGGAACAGGAATGGCGAGAACGAAACAAAAAATATGCCGAAGAAAAACAGCAGGAAAAGGAAAAAGAGATTGCCTATGTCCGCTCCAGCGAAGCCGCTTTACGCGAAAACCGGGCGGCGCCCCGCCTTCTTTACGAAATAGCGCGAAAGTATTTTAGTGGATTCGCGAACTCTGGTGGACTAGGATTCGCTCCGGAGCGTTTTGCTATCGTCGAACGGGCAGGTTCTACCGGAGGGGTGCAGGCCGTCAAGCAATGGTTTCACGGCGATCGGCATTTAACCGATGCGGCCTTGCAGGGACTTCGCGGCGTAATCGACAGAGAGGACGTTCCCGATGTCGAGGGGATTTTGGACCTGGAAATCCAGCGCCGTATGCATTACCTCGGCTTGCCTTTTCTGGCTGCTCTGGAGGAAATCGAAAGGACAACGCCCGAAGACGACGCATCGCAATGGGACGATGATCGGATTCGCAAAGCGGTCGTTTTCTATTACTGTTACGGAAATTACTTTCATATGCCCTCTGGGCACGGCTATCGTCCTGAATGGTATCGAACACTTCTTGCCGAACGCCCTGAAATCGTTGCGGAGGTGTTGGTCCAATACGGCCGCTGCGTATTTCAAACCGGTGACGATTATGTCGATCCCATGGCTGCCAAATTTCGCAGACTTGAATTAGACTCTGATCATGCGCAGGTCGCCACACACGCCGCCCTTTCCCTGCTCCGTTCTTTTCCGATTCGCCGCGCTCCGGAAGGTCAAAGTCATCTCTCGTCGCTGAATTATTTGCTCTGGGCCGCCATCAAGCATGCCGACGGGGCATCGCTGCAGGAACTGATCGAAAGCAAGCGGTCTTTGAAGAGCATAAGCGTTCCCCAGCGCGTCCGTTGGCTGGCGGCGGGGGCTATGGTTTGGCCCGGGAAATACACTGATCTTCTGAAGGATTTCGTACAGGAAGATCAGGAAAACCGTGTTCGTTATCTCAAGGCGTTCTTTGGAAGCCGCGGGCAACGGACTGCTTCCGAAAGGGCGAAACGCACATCGTCCTTCGTGGGGCGTGCATTGCTCGAGTTCGATGCATCGAGGGTTCTGTTATGGGAATTGCTTATTCGTCTTATTGGAAGCGTTGTCGGGTCTGATTGGCGGGGAGATCATGCAACCGATCTTGTCCACAAACTGATTAAAGACCTTGTCGTTTGTCCCGAAGACAGCGCCAGCGATGCGCTGGCCAACCTTCTCGCCAGCCCGGCGCTCAAGCGCTGGCGCGACACACTGAAGCAGGCCCAAGACAACCAGCGAACGATCCGCAGGGATGCCGGCTATCGCCATCCCGATATCGGGCAGATATGCAAGACGTTGAATAACCTTGCGCCTGCCAATCCCGCCGACCTTGCGGCCCTATTGGTAGACCGCTTGGACGAAATAGGCAGCAAGATTCGGAGGGGTCCTACTTCGGATTGGCGGCAGTACTGGAATGTCGATTCATACAATCGGCCGCTGCGAAAGGAACCGGAGGATGCCGAAAATTCGCATGATCCGTCGCCATGCCAGGAACCGGAAGAAGCCGAACACTCGCATGATTCGCCGCCACGCCAGAAACCGGAGGATGCATGTCGCGACAATCTGTTATCGGATTTGCAGGAAAAGTTGAGGCCATTGGGCATTGATGCCCAACCCGAGGGACAGTACGCCAACGATACAGAAGCCGACATCCGCGTTTCCTACACGCATGCTTCCGCCGGATATTTTCAGGTGCCCGTGGAAATCAAGAAGAACTCGCATCGCAAGCTATGGAGTGCGATAAACGACCAGTTAATCGCGAAGTATACGATTGACCCGGACACGGACGGATACGGCATTTACCTTGTGTTCTGGTTCGGCGAAGAATATACTCAGCCGCCCCCCTCCGGCACCCGCCCGACCAATGCCAAAGAGATGGAAGAGCGTTTAGAGGTGTTGTTGTCGTCCGAAGAAGCCCGCAAAATTTCGGTGTGCGTTATCGATGTGAGCATACCAGAAGGTAAATCGGCCGGTAAAAAGCCCTAATTTGTTGGCAACATGGAAAACCTGACTCCGTTTCCTTGCACGAAGTCGATATTCGCCTTGATCGAATCACGAACGCCCCTATGCCCGGCCAGCTTTTCACGCATTATTTCCTGACCGACGGCATACGCGAGACGCCGGAGTGGAAAGCTTCGGTGGCCGACCGGGAGACGTTCGATTCGTTCAGGGAGGGTGTGGCCCGGCGTTATGAGGCGCTCCTCCGGTCCCGTGATCCTAACGAATCTGTCACCGAGCAGGACCTGATTCGTCCGGTGCTGGATCTGCTGGGATGGGAGGATTACCTGCCGCAGCAGGGCGCGGCGCGCAACGAGGATATCCCTGACCACCTGCTTTTTGCAGATGCCGCATCGAAGGCGCAAGCCGGCGCCCGCGCTAACTCGCAGGATCGGTATTTGGATGCGCTGGCGATAGAGGAAAGCAAGCGTTTCGGCCTGCCTCTTGACAATCGCGACGGGAGCGACCGGGTGCAGCGCGGTACGCCGCACGGCCAGATACTGCGGTATCTGTCGACCGCCGAGACCGTTACGGACGGACGCATCCGCTGCGGCATCCTGACCAACGGCGGGGTCTGGCGTCTCTACGACCACCGCGCGCGGCCCCGCGCCCGCGGCTACTTCGAGACCGATCTGGCGGACCTGCTCGAACCTGGCAACGAAGACGCGCTACGGGTTTTCCATCTGCTGTTCCGCTGCGCGTCGTTCGTGCCCGAACCGGG
>JANQSQ010000127.1 GCA_028283985.1 Rhodothermales bacterium
CGATGAGCGTCGTATCCGCGTGCAGAGTGTGCAGCGTATCGGCCTCATAGAGTGCATAGATGTCCGCTATCGAGGCGCCTTCGTCGAAACGCGCAGCCGCATCCTCCAGAAGCGAGTCCGAAGCGCTTTGCAGGGAAATGGCCCGGATGCGGTCCGGCCATTGGTATGCTTCCGGCTGCATGGCGTAGTGGGCGCGCAGGGCGGCGGAATCCCGGTCCGCAGCGGTCCAGACAGAGTCTTCCATCAGCGCAAACAGAACGAGCCCGTCGCGAAACTCCTGCATGATCTTGCCGAATTCGGCGTCGCGTTCCTCGAGCCGGGCCGCTTCCGCATCCAGCGTCGCCTCGGTAACGAACGACGAAATGAGTTCGCGCACGGTGCTCTCGGTGTCGGATCCGGCGCGGCTGCCCAGGCCGCCCGCCGTTTCGGCAAGACGCCCAAGCGTCCAGGTCGAGTCGCCGAGTACGAAAAACGTATCCGCCATGGCCGATTCGTCGAGGCCGCTGTTGGGTAGAATCAGAATCGAGTCGGGGGGAATGCCGGCGAAGGCGCTCAGGACGAGCGCGGTGTCGATGCGCCCCTGTCTCGTTTGGACAATGTCGCGGGCCAGCGCTTCTTCGGCCAGGCCCATGCGCGGCAACTGGCCCGCCAGGCTTTTCAGATCCTCGTAGGCTTCTTCGAAAGAAGGCAATTCTCCGCGTTCCGTCAATTGGATGAGGTGAATCCCGAAAGAGGTCTCGACCGGCTCGGCTATGTCGCCGGGTTCGGCAAGTGCGAAGGCGGCCTCCCTGAAGGGTTCCGGGATCGGCGTGGAATAGGAGATGGTTCCGATATCTCCTCCCCGGCCGGCGGACATCATATCTTCGGAATGTGCTGTCGCCAGTTGCGCAAAATCCGCTCCTTCGTCGAGTTGCTTTTTAAGCGCCTCCGCCCGCGCAAGGGCGTTCGTGGAATCTCCGGGCGGGCCCGCGTGGCGGATCATGATGTGCGACACCTGGATATCCGGGACGGCGTCCATGCGTTCGTGCACCATGAGCATATGGTACCCGAAGCGGGTCCGGAACACCGGGGAAAGCCCCCCGACGGGGGTGTTGTAGGTAAACGACTCGAAGGGTTCGACCAGGTCCCCGCCCGTGAAAAATCCGAGCCGGCCCCGCGCGCCCCGCGCGTCTGCAGGACCTTGCGCGGAGGGATCCTGCGAATGGCGAACCGCCAGGTCGCCAAAATCCACCCCCTGAAGCACCGAATCGCGCAGGGCCTGCATGTGGAGATATGCTGCGAGCGTATCCTGCGCAGGGGCGTTTTCCGGGATGGCGAACAGAATGTGACTTACGTCCACCAGTTCCTGCCGTCGTTCGTGCAGGGTGCGAATAATCGGATCGATTATTTCCTTTTCCATCAGGAAGGGGCGGGCAAGCCGCAGCCGGTAGGACTGGATTTCTTCGAGAATGTCGGACCGCGCATGCATGCCCGCTTCTCTGGCGGCGGCCACTTTCAGCCGGAAATCGACATACCGCTCGAGAAAATCGCGGTAGGAGGCCAACGTGTCGACAATGGAGTTGCCGTTACTTCCCGTATGGGGGGCGTAGTTGGCCTCGAAATCCTCGAGCGTAAGCAATGCTCCATCAAAAGAGGCTACGACGTCGGGGTTGTCTGCGCCGGGAACGGGCGTCGTGCGGGACAGCGATCCGCACCCTGCGGCAAGAGAAAGTCCAATGAATAATGCGGCCGGAGCGGCCCAGGAAACAGGTCTTGATCGGTTAAACATGCTTTGGCGTGCGTATCTTATTTCGTTTTATTCCGTATACGGGCAGGGGCTATGTGCGCTTTATTTCCGGCGGCTTTATTTTTGCAGCCTTGCGTCATGCGGGCCCGATTCGTTTGGTCCGTTCCGCTTGCTGTTCGGATTCGAACCGACGTGGACGCACGCAGGCGGATACGGTTCCTTTCCGTACCGGATCGAAGCCCCGCGCGAGCGATCTTCTCCGCTAATTATTGCTTGCCGGACATTGTCCCTCTGCCCTGTATGTTTCGTATATATGCCCCGTACGTTCTGACATGACTACATCTTCCGCGTCGAAAGTCCGGGTCCGTTTTGCGCCCAGCCCTACGGGGTCCCTGCACATCGGGGGGCTCCGTACGGCCCTGTTCAATTACTTCTTTGCTCGCAGCCGCGGCGGTACGTTCGTGCTGCGCATAGAGGATACCGACCAAACGCGTTTCGTGCGGGACGCCGAACGGAACATCCTGTCGGGCCTCGCATGGGTCGGTATCCGGCCGGACGAGGGGTCGAGAGAGGGGGGAGAGTTCGGTCCCTACCGCCAGTCGCAGCGGCAAGCCCTGTATGCGCTGTATGCGCAGCAACTCATCGACGAGGGGCATGCCTATTACGCCTTCGATACGCTGGACGAAATCGACGTTATGCGGGAGCGGCACGCCTCGGAAGGGGATCCTTCGCCCCAATACGATGCGGTCACAAGAGGGGAGATGACGAATTCGCTCGTACTGCCCGGCGAAGAGGTGCAGCGGCGCCTCGAGCGGGGGGATGAGTATGTCATCCGGCTGAAGGCGGATCCCGGAGGGCGCATCACGTTCCGAGACCATATCCGGGGAAGGGTTTCCTTTTCGACGAGCGGGATCGACGACCAGGTGCTGATCAAGTCCGACGGCATGCCGACGTATCATCTTGCCAATGTGATCGACGATCACGATATGCGGATTACGCATGTGATTCGCGGAGAGGAATGGCTCTCCTCCGTGCCCAAGCACATCTTGCTGTACCGGGCGTTCGGTTGGGAACCGCCTGAAATGGCGCATATGCCGCTTATTATGAACCCGGGCGGCAAGGGGAAATTGTCCAAGCGGCATGCCGCAGCGCAGGGGCTGCCGGTAACCGTGGAGCAATGCCGGCAGGCCGGGTACGAACCGGAGGCCGTGGTCAACTTTCTGGCGCTTCTCGGGTGGCATCCCGGCGAGGACAGGGAGCTGTTTACGCTCGACGAGATGACGGAGCTTTTTTCGCTCGATCGGGTCAGCGGCGGAGGCGTGCAATTCGATGTGCGCAAGCTCAACTGGTTCAACCAGCAGTACGTTCGGGGATTTTCCGTGGATGAGTTGCTGGAGCGGGCGGAATTCTGGCTTCGGGGCCTTCACAGCGCTTCGACGGTTGATTTATTCAAGGACGAAGCGCGCCAGCGCCGGATTGCGTCGCTCATGCAGCCCCGGATCGCGTTTGCGAAGGACCTTGCCGAAACGGGGGGGTATTTCTTCGAGGATCCGGCTGCGTATGACGAGACGGCTGTCGGAAAAAGATGGAAGGAAGACTCGGCGGAGCTTCTGAGCGTGTATGCGGACCGGCTGGAGGCGGCCTCCGCTTTCGATGCGGAGCAGGCGGAAGCGATCTTACGGGCGCTTGCCGAAGAGCGGGGCGCGGGGGCAGGGCGCATCATTCATCCGGTTCGCCTTGCGGTGAGCGGCGTTCCCGGCGGGCCGAGTCTGTTCGAGATGATGGAAGTGCTGGGGAAGGATGTTTGTGCGCGGAGGATTCGGAAGGCGGTGGAGGTGTTGGGGTAGGGGGGAGATGATATATCGCCTCGCGCTCGCCAGCCGCTGGCGGCGCGCATGATCTTAAGCGATGCGACAGGCTGTCCAACCGAGCTTGATCGTAATGCGCATCCCGTAATTTTTTTTAGTACGGCACTAATAATTATTTATGGACAATTAGTATATGTATATCGTGAGTATTAGGCATTAATTCATGTTATTTACGTCTGTTTTTCTCACTATTGCCGATAGAGAGTTATACTCCACGTACATGCTATGCCGAACGGCGACCGGCTACGAATTACATGAAGCATTCCGACGGATCAGGACAAGCGAACGAGGTGCTGTCCGAGCGCACCTCCCGACTGTGTGCGGCCATGCTGCGAATCGGCGCAAGCCTTGAACCGGACATTATTCTACGAGAGATCGTGGAGACCGCCCGCGAGCTGGCCGACGCCCGCTACGGCATTATTACGACCACCGATGCGACAGGGAAAGTTGAAGATGTAGTCATGTCCGGCTTGACTCCGGAAGAGCAGCAAAAATTGCTGGACTGGCCCGACGGCCTCCAACTGTTCAAACACTTTCGAGAATTACCCGGAGTCCTGCGTTTGACAGACCTGCCCGCCTACGTCGGCTCGCTGGGTCATTCGGCGGATCTGATGCGCTCAAAGACGTTTATGGTTACTCCGATGCGTCATCGAGGCCGGTATGTCGGCAACTTTTTTCTCGCTGGCAAGCAGAGCGGACCGGAATTCACAAGCGAGGACGAGGAGATTCTGGTGATATTTGCGTCACAGGCGGCGATGGCCATCGCCCATGCCCACGCGCACCGCGATGAGCGGCGAGCCCGGGCAGACCTGGAGGCTCTGGTCGACACGTCGCCTGTGGGCGTGGCGGTCTTCGACATCAGGACAGGCAATTCGGTATTGTTCAATCAGGAAGCGAGGCGGCTGGTCGAAGGCATACGCGTGCCGGGCAGGACAGAGAAGCAGTTACTGGATATGGTAACATGCCGCCGAGCCGATGGGCGGGACGTTACGTTCGTCGAATTCATGGCGTCGCTCAAATTCGGCAATTCCGAGACGGTGCGCGCAGAAACGGTCGAACTTTCAGTCGGTGACGGTCGGAGCGTCAAGATACTGATCAACGCCACGCCGATTCGCTCCGGCGACGGCATAACCGAATCGCTGATCGTCACCATGCAGGACCTGGCGCCGCTGGAGGAGCTTGAGCGGTTGCGAGCGGAGTTCCTCGGCATGGTGAGCCACGAATTGCAGGCTCCGCTTGCCTCTATCAAGGGTTCGGCCGCCACCGTACTGGAAGAGGTCGAGACACTGAACCGGGACGAAATCTCTCAGTTTTTCCGGATCGTCAATTGGCAGGCCAATCATATGCGAAGCCTGATAGGCGACCTCCTGGATACCGTACGCATCGACACGGGTACGTTATCGGTTTTTCCCGAGCCTGCGAACGTGTCCGATCTTGTGGAACGGGCAAGAACCTCTTTCCTGAGCGGGGGAAACCAGCATACCCTGCTCATCGACCTTCCGATGGAACTGCCCCGGATAATGGCCGACAGCCGGCGCATTGTCCAGGTGCTGCACAATCTCTTCTCGAATGCGGCCAGAAACGCTCCCGCGTCGTCTCCTATCAATGTGGCTGCGCGCCAGGAGGGCGCTCACATCGCTATTTCGGTCTCTGACGAGGGCAGGGGCATACCCGAAAAATTGCTGCCGCACCTGTTCGAGAAATACACCGGATTCAGTAAAGATGCAGAGCAAGGGACCGAAGGGTTCGGCCTGGGACTTACCATCTGCAAGGGACTGGTAGAGGCTCATGGCGGACGCATCCGGGCCGAGAGCGACGGTGTGGGTATGGGTGCGCGGTTCACGTTCACGGTTCCGGTAGCCGAGGAAACCGTCACTGATGATGTAGTCCCGAACAACGGCTCCGACAAGCCCGAAACCGTATCCGGGTCGGGGCGCATTCTCGTAGTGGACGATGATCCGCCGGCGCTTCGCTACATTCGGGACGTTCTTACGTCGGCGGGCTACTTTCCTATCGTTACCGACACGATTTGCCGCCTGCGCCCGGGCGCTATGCCGCACCCGTTCTGCATGGGGACGCAGGGGTGGAGTTTGCCTTTTCGAGGAATATGCAGTTCTCCCTTTTCTACAATCGCTACTTCGGGGTGGGAGGCGATGATGTGCCCGCCTTTTCCTTTTTCGGCCTCAAGTTTTCGTTGACGGTGCACAAACCGAACGAGGAATAGGACACTCGCGGCGCATCGTATTGTGTCTCGACGACGCGGTCCAGCGGACGCACCGGGCTATTGCGGCTGCCAATGGCATGAATTACAGCAAATAATCACGAAAAATCACAAATTATATCTAAATAATAACAGAACGGACATAATTATTTGCGTATGGTTATATGGTGAGGGCCGGGTCAACCCGTGACGGAGCGAACGCGGTCAAGCTGAGTCGTTAGTCCCTGCGCGCGCCGGAGAGCAGGGCCGGGGCGGGCGAAGCGGCGAGATAGCCGGAAACCGGAGCCGAAGAGGCGGGCGGAGGCTTCTATGCTTTTGAGCTACGTGCAAAAACAGAGGATGGTGCTATAGGGCCGGCGGCAGCCTTTGTATCTATCAGGGTAGCTACTGCTATAGGCGAAGTACCTGACAGTGCGCTGCTTGCGAGCGCCTATCCTAACCCATTTAATGCGACAGCGGTCATTGAGTATACATTACCCTCTACGGGATACGTACGCCTTGCCGTCTATGATATGCAGGGCAGGATGGTGGATATCCTTGAGAGCGCTGTACTACCTGCTGGTATATACGGAGCACGGTTTGGTAATGCTCTTGCTCTTGGCGCATATATGTGGAGGCTTGAGACAGAGACAGGAGCGGTATCGGGGATTGTAACTCACATTAGATGATACCACGCGATACAGAGCCTGACAGAAAATTCTGTACGACCATGGAGGGAGGTCTACCCGCCAATCCAGAGACCCAGGACGGTAACGGACGCGGCGGCCAAGGCAATGCCCGTACCTATGCCCCAGAGCAGGGCACGGTTTACTTCGGCGCGCACGAAGTCTTTCGTGGCGGCTTCTTCCTGCCGTTCGGCGAACTGCGCGGCCAGTGCTTCGGCTTGTGGCTGATCGAATCCTGCGGCGGAGAGATTACGGGCTATGGAAAGGGTATCTATCATGGCGGAGCCGGGCTTGTACCCTGAAACGAGTATGTTTCAATCTGTTTCCTGTTGATCGGGAAAAATATGCGTGAGCGTGCATGCGCAGGCAGTGGGTCGGACGCACCGATGCAGTCGACCGGCGGCAAGATGCACACACGAAATAATATAGGGCAAAAGGGCCATAAGTGTTCCGTACGGCATGTTTACAACATCGGCCTCTCGCCGGGGGCCGCCGTCTATGATATGCAGGGCAGGATGGTGGATATCCTTGAGAGCGCTGTACTACCTGCTGGTATATACGGAGCACGGTTTGGTAATGCTCTTGCTCCTGGCGCATATATGTGGAGGCTTGAGACAGAGACAGGAGCGGTATCAGGGATTGTAACTCACATTAGATGATGCCACGCGATACAGAGCCTGATAAAAAATCCTGTACGACCATGGCGAGACCGGCAGGAAGTAAAGACGACAGAATCGGAAGAGGAGGGGCTTATCCATTTTCGGCGACCGATAGTTCGCCGAGCTACGATGCCGGTAACGCCGGGGCCTGGGACGACGAGGAAGACCGACCGTACCATAAGAGCGCGGTGGCCGCAGCGGAATGGATGACAACGCAAAACATCCTGTTCATCTCGTCGCTCGAAAATCCGCTAATCATTTCGGGCGATGATCCTCGCGCGGTCTACTGCGACGATTATCCGCACATCGAGGGCGTCACAGGCGACGAGGACTACTGGATTCCCCTCTGCGGCGCGCTGGACGACTATATTGCCTACAGTGGAGTAGCACGCGACAGGACGATCTTCGTGGGGGCCATCCGGGACGGGACGACAGCTGTGAGCGTGGTGCGGGCCGGGGGCGCCTTCGAGCAGAATGCGATCTATGTCGAATCCCCTGACGGTTCTACCTCCCATGCTACGCCGGTCCTTGCCGCTTACGCCACGAATCTCGCCGCCGCCAATCCTGCCTGGGGAGCAAGAGCAACCAGACTGAAACAGGAACTGATGGCGTTGGCGACCGACGAAACCCTTTTGCATTACTCCGGCATGACCGAGACGAGGGTGGTCAAGGTCATCCGCCCCGCGAATGCGCCGACCGCGATAGAAGTCGTCGCCGACGAAATTCCCGATGCTTTCGCGCTGGAGCAGAACTATCCGAACCCCTTCAATCCGTCCACGACCATCGAATTTTCGCTCGATAAAGCGCAGCGCGTTACGCTTGCGGTCTACGACATGTTTGGGCGCGAAGCGAGCGTACTGACGGACGAAGTACGGCCGGCGGCCCGGCACAGCGTTTCGTTCGACGCTTCGGATATTGCGAGCGGCACGTACCTGTACGTACTTCGGACCGGGGAACGGGTCGCTGTAAAGACTATGTTGCTGATCAGGTAATTTATTTGTTGCGGGGGCGGGCGTTCTGCCGGTTGCGCTGCTCAACTACCACGCACGATGAAACAGATCGCCTGGAACTGCTGAACCAGGACCTCCGACAGCAGCACCAGGATGGGGTGGTATCCCAGCATGACGATCGGGAAGGAGAACAGAAGCGGGAATACGGCGTCGAGGGGACCGAAGCGGTAGGCCACCGACATGTTGAAATGGGGCGAGCTGTGATGCACTGTGTGCATGGCCCAGCCCACGCCGATCCTGTGCATCATGCGGTGATCCCAGTAGACGTCAGCTGTTTCGACATTACGCGTCTCTGTTATGGTATGCCAGACCTATATTACGGGCCGCTTCGATGCTTCGCAAAAACGTCCGCAACCATATGTGCAAGGTGCAGATCCTCGCGCTGGCACGCGGGCACGCTCGAGGATCTCCGGATCGGCCCGCGTACTCGGCTGAAAACGGGCCGCGCTCCCGCTATCGGGGCAAAACGCGGAGTTTCCGGACCTGGATCATAGGGTGTTTAATCCCGACAAAGATAAAAGGGGCAACTAAGGCCCCGATGTTTGCGCGTAAACATCGGGGGTTTCCGGGAAGGGCATGAAAATGCGTTTCATGTCATTTGACGAATGTCATGATCCTTACTTTTTCGCGACCCTCCGCTTGTAATCTGTATACATAATGTCCGGTGGACAGATTGTTTGCATCGAAGGTGACACGGTGTTCTCCTGCCGGACGTACCCAGAGGTGGTTCGGTTTGATTGGACAGAATTCGTCGGAAATTTAGGTGTACTGTTGCGACCTTGTTCCAATGCAATCAACCATACGAAACCCATGCC
>JANQSQ010000129.1 GCA_028283985.1 Rhodothermales bacterium
CCGGGGTACGCCGGGCGACGGGGTCGTAGCCTGGAAGGAGGTGTTTGAAACGTTGTCGGAGGTGGGCTACAGGGGGTGGCTCACCATCGAGTCGTTCACCCGGGCCGATCCGGATTTTGCGAATGCGATCAACGTGTGGCGAAGTTTCTCCGAACCCTGGGACATTGTGGAACGGGGGTATGCTTTCATCAGGCGGCAACTCCGTGAAGCGGCAGCCGGTTAGATTCTCCACCGATCCCCCGACTTCATTTTTCACAGAACCTGTCCATACCCTTTTTCAGCATATGTCCGGCCCATTCATTCCTCGCTTTCGTTTCGGCGCCGAGGTCTACACCTGGTTCATGAAGGAGAACGGCAAGGCGCACGCGAACCGCCTCGATCATATGATCCGCGTGTCTGCAGAGGCGGGCTTTACGGGTATCGAACCGGTGCATTCCTGGATGGGCGACTTGTCCGATCCCGCGCGGCTCGAGGATGAACTGCGCAAGGCGGGCATCGATCTTGCCGCCCTGGCGCTCGTGCTCGAATGGAACGGCCCCGAAGAAACCGAAGAGGAGCGCCGGCAGGCCGACGGAACGATCCGGCTGCTGCAACGCTTCCCCGGGGCGTTGCTGTGCATTGTCCAGATTCCCACGGGCCGCCACGAACTCGAAGCCCGCCGGCAGCATCTCGTATCCATTGTCAACGCGGTGTCACGCCGGGCAGCCGATGCGGGGGTGGTAGCCACGTTCCATCCCAATTCTCCACATACTTCCATTAACCGTACGGAAGAGGATTACCGGATTATTCTGGAAGGCCTGGATGCATCCGTGACCGGGTGGACGCCCGATGTCGGGCACATCGCCAACGGGGGTATGGATCCGCTTGCAAAGATGCAGGAGTATGCAAGCCTCATCAACCACGTCCATTACAAGGACTGGGACGGCAATCCCGAATTCGTCATCATGGGAAGTGGAAAGATCGATTTTGCGGGCATCACGAACTGGCTCGTCCGGCAGGGGTACGAAGGGTGGATCATCTGCGAGGACGAAGGGGCCGAGGCGGTGGACGATCCCGATGGCGTGACCCGTCACGACGGAAGATGGATCCGGGACACACTGTTGCCCGCCCTCTCCAATTCGTAACCGATTTTCGAATTCGTTCCAAGCGCGCGACCAGCCATGCCTATCGTCCGGACCAACGGGATCGACATGTATTACGCGGAAGCCGGCGACGGGCCGCCGCTTCTTATGATCATGGGCATTACCGCCCCGGGCTCCGTATGGCAGGTTCACAAGGAGGCCTGGAAGGCGCATTTCCGGTGCATCATGCCGGACAATCGCGGCGTGGGGCGTTCCTCGAAACCCGGCGGAAGCTACACGAGCGCTCAGATGGCGGACGATATGGCGGGCTTGCTCGACGCGCTGGAACTCGACCGGGTGCACGTAGTCGGGGTGTCCATGGGCAGCATCATTGCACAGCAGTTGGCTATTCGTAACTCCGAGCGGGTACGTTCTCTCGTGCTCATGTGCCCCTGGGCGCGATGCGACCGGTATGCCGCCAGCATTTTCCGGCACATGATGACCATCAAGGCGCGCCTTCGGCCCGAAGAATTCACGGAGTACATCCAGCTCCTCATTTTTTCGAAAGGCACCTGGGACGATATCGAAGGGTATGCCGAACTGATTAATGAACGTACGCATGCTTCCGTGGGAGAGGAACCGCAACCTTTGCACGGGCTGGAAGGACAGGGGCATGCCTGCATCGAGCATAATGTGCTGGAGGCGCTTCCGCAGATTACGGCGCCGACCCTGGTAATTGGCGGGGAGGAGGATATTTTCGTGCCGCCCTGGATGGTGGAAGAAGTGGCTGCGGGGATTCCGAATGCGGAATTGCATATGTATCCGGGGGCGGGCCATGCATTTCACTGGGAGCGCATCGAGGACTTCAATCCCCGGGTGGCCGACTGGCTTCTGGCGCACTAACGATACACCCTAACGATCCGGGGTCACGCACAAAAGCCGCATGGCTTCCGCATACGCCATAGGACTGGACTTCGGCACCAATTCGGTGCGCGCGCTGGTCGTGGATGTCGCCACGGGGCGCGAGGCGGGTACGGGCGTTTTCGAATACCCTTCCGGCGAGGAGGGTGTGTTGCTGGACCGGGATCGGCCCGATCTCGCCCGGCAGCACCCCGGAGATTATGTATTGGGCGTGGAGCGGAGTGTTGCCGCCGCCATGGAGGAAGCTGCGCAGGAAGACCATGGATTCAACGCCCGTCGCGTGATAGGTATCGGCGTCGATACCACCGGCTCTACTCCGATTCCGGTGGACAGGGAGGGGGTTCCGCTGGGTTTCTCCGACCGGTTTCGGGACAACCCGGATGCGCAGGCCTGGCTCTGGAAAGATCACACGGGGCACGCCGAAGCCCGGGAGATCACGGATCGCGCCCGTACGCTGCGTCCGGAGTACCTTGCAAAATGCGGCGGAATATACAGTTCGGAGTGGTTCTGGTCGAAGATATGGCATTGTCTGCGAGCGGCCCCCGAAGTGTTCGAAGCGGCGTATACCTGGGTGGAGCACGCGGACTGGGTTCCGGCCATGCTTTCCGGCACGGAGCGGCCGGACTTGTTGAAGCGGTCGATCTGCGCAGCGGGGCACAAGGCCATGTTTCACACGGATTGGGGCGGGTATCCCGATGAGGAATTTCTCGGCTCGCTGGACGAAGCGCTCGCGCGGGTTCGCAGCACGCTGCCCGACCGGACGTTCAACGTGTCGCAGGCGGCAGGCCCGTTGACGGACGAATGGGCCGGGCGTTTGGGCCTGCCCGCGGGCGTTCCGGTGGCGGTCGGCGCATTCGATGCGCATCTGGGCGCGGTGGGATCGGGGATTGCTCCCGGCGCGCTCGTCAAGATCATCGGTACCTCCACATGCGATCTGATGGTAGCCCCGCTGGAGGAGAATCCCGGGGACATTCCCGGATTGTGCGGTATTGTGCCGGAATCCGTGCTTCCCGGACACTACGGGATGGAGGCCGGACAGTCTGCCGTAGGAGACATTTTCAACTGGTTTGTGCGCCGGGTGCAACCGGCCGGGCAGGGGCACGAGGCCCTCACGGAGGAAGCCGGGCGGCTGCGCCCCGGCGAAAGCGGGCTCCTTGCGCTGGACTGGCTCAATGGGAACCGGACGATTCTCGTAGACCAGCGGCTGACCGGGCTGATCGTGGGACTGACCCTTCACAGCACGCCGGCGGAAATATACCGGGCCCTGATCGAAGCGACGGCCTTTGGCGCCCGCCGGATCATGGAGCGCTTCGAGGAGTACGGGGCGCCTGTGGAGCGGATTGTCAACTGCGGCGGCATATCGGACAAAAACGAATTGGTCATGCAAATCTATGCAGATGTGATGGGGCGTCCGATCATGATTTCGCGGAGCGCCCGGACCTGTGCGCTGGGCGCCGCCGTGTGCGCGTCCGTGGTGGCGGGGGAGGTTGCGGGGGGGCACGATGGGTTCCCGGAAGCCCTCCGCGCCATGACGGGTGTGCGCGCACGGGTGTTCGAGCCCGATCCGGAACGATGCAGGACCTATGATCGCCTGTACGCGCTTTACCGCCGGCTGCACGACGCCTTTGGCATGCAGGCCGTACAGGGCGATGGCGCACCGGATATAGTGCAAGGGCCTCATCTGTTCGATGTGATGAAAGTACTTCTTACGATACGCGACGAGGTGCGGGGATGAGCACAGCGTATGCCGATCTGAAGGAACAGGCGTGGCGGGCCAACCTCGATATCGAGGGGCTGGTGGAAAGAACCTGGGGAAACGCCAGCGCCGCGGATATCCCGGCGGGCGTCATGGCGATCAAACCGAGCGGGGTTCCGTACGACCGGCTTGCCGTGGACGACATGGCAGTGGTGTCGCTGGAGACGGGGGAGATCGTGGAAGGCCGGCTTGATCCATCCTCGGACGCCCCGACCCATCTGGCGTTATACCGGGCCTGGCCGGACGTAGGGGCTATCGTACATACGCATTCCCGGTACGCGGTGAGTTGGGCGCAGGCTGAGTTGCCCATCGATTGCCTCGGCACGACCCATGCCGATCATTTCCGGGGAAGCATCCCCGTGACGCGGCGGATGCGCAAAGACGAGATCGCGGAAGAGTACGAGCGAAACACGGGGCTTGTCATCGTCGAGCGTTTTGAGAAGGGGGGGATAGATCCTGTGGAGATACCCGCCGTGCTGGTGGCGTGCCATGGGCCGTTTGTCTGGGGCGGGAATGCCGCCGAGGCGGTAGAGAACGCAATCGTGCTCGAAACCGTGGCGTGCATGGCGTGGCGTACCCGGCTCCTGCGGCCGGAGGCCGGCCCGATCGACGATGCGCTCCGGGACAAGCATTTTCTGCGCAAGCACGGCCCCGGGGCTTACTATGGGCAGTCCCGGAAAAGGTGAACCGCGCGCTTGTATCGGCGTACCATGGTGAGCGGCGAAAGAGCTTGCCGGCGTTGTCGTCTTCGATCCGAATAAAAAGGTAAATCTATGGTTTGGTGGGGCTGGCTGGTCATTGGATTTGGTCTGATGATCGTAGAATTGATGGGCCTTGAGGCAGCGTTCTATCTGGTTATCATTGGCTTTGCGGCCATATTGACGGGACTGGTCGGGTTGGTTGGATTGACCTTGCCCATATGGGGGCAATGGGTGCTTTTTGCCGGGCTGGCTATTTTTTCCATGCTGTTTTTCCGGCAAAGCCTGTACATCCGCTTGCGCGGCCAGACGCCTAAATCCGGCAATCCCCTTGTCGGCGAGACCGTGAGTCTCTCCGAGAACGTGGCCCCGGGTGCGCGCTGCCGGGTGGAATTGCGCGGATCGACATGGACCGCCAGAAACGTCGGTTCCGAATCTCTTCCGGCCGGTGGACAAGCCGAGGTAATCGCTGTCGACAACACCTTGCTGGAAATCGAAGCTTCAGCGGACGCCTAAGGTTGCCGTATCCATTCAACGGGTAAAGAATATGTTTGATATTGGCTTGATCGTTGGCGGCGTCATCGCCCTGGCGGCCATCGTGGTTATCATCAAAACGGCGGTGATCGTACCGCAGCAAAGCGCCTATGTCGTCGAGAATCTGGGGCGGTATTCCCGCACGCTGGATCCCGGCTTCAATATTCTTATCCCCTTCGTCGAACGGGTAGCGTACAAGCACAGCCTGAAGGAGCATGCAATGGACATCTCCGAACAGGTGTGCATTACCAGCGACAATGTGCAGGTGGGTATAGACGGCGTGTTGTACATGCAGGTCATGAACGCCGAGCGCGCCTCCTACGGAATCGGGAATTACGTATTCGCTATTTCCCAACTGGCCCAGACCACGTTGCGCAGCGAGATCGGAAAAATCGAACTCGACAAGACCTTCGAGGAACGCGCCGCCATCAATATGAATGTCGTCAGGGAACTCGATCTTGCTTCCGAGCCCTGGGGCGTGAAGGTGCTTCGCTACGAAATCAAGAACATCAACCCGCCCGAAGATGTGCTCTCTGCTATGGAGAAGCAGATGCGCGCCGAGCGCGAAAAGAGGGCGGTCGTGCTGCAATCGGAAGGGGACCGGGATGCCCAGATCAATCAGGCGGAAGGTGAAAAAGCGCGAGTAATCCTTGAATCCGAAGCGGCCATGCAGCAGCAAATCAATGAGGCGCGAGGCGAGGCGGAGGCTATCCTGAGGGTGGCCGAGGCTACTGCCGAGGGTTTGAGAAAGGTTGCCGAGGCCTTGCTCGCCGAGGGGGGCGACAAGGCGCTGCAACTTCGTATCGCCGAAAATTACCTGGAGCGTTTCGGTGCGTTGGCGAAAGCCGGAAATACGTTGATTCTTCCCGCCAACATGGCGGATATGGCGTCCATGATCAGCGCCGCCACAAAGATCTTTCACGAAACGGACGGCAAGGCGAAGGAGAATTAGGGCCTGTTAATACTATGCAGCGGCGCTCTGCGGGGCCTCTTTTCCCGCCAGGCCAGATGCCTCGAGCGCAGCGTGGCCCAGCCACATAAGCGAGCGGCAACGCCGCAGAACCCATTCGCGATGGACGACGATTTCTTCGAATTCGATTTTGGCGTTTTTGAAGACGCAGTTCCTTCGGCAGATAACCCATGGGTACGGACCTATTCTCGCTCCGATAAGGAGCCGGTCATGCGCCCTTCCTTTTCTCGCCGGGCCACGCATTCTCTTCAAATTTTTTGTGCGGGCGTAGGCGCCGTGCAAGCGGATGTCCTGATGGGTAGCGCGGACTGGATGGCGGGGCTTTCCCGTCCCATTGACGAGTACGAACAGATCGCTGTGACCGGCATGGGGAAAGCTTCCATAGCGATGGCTGCGGCGCTTGAGAAACATCTCGACGAACGCAAAACATATGGATGGGTATCCGCTCCGTACGGGTATGCGCGGAAAGGGTGGTTCGGCAAGCCGCCGGTCGAGGGCCATCTGCAAATTAAAAACATGAAAGAGATTGGGGTTATCGAGGCGGGCCATCCCTTGCCCGACAAGAACAGCGAGATGGCGGGGAAATTCGCAATGGTCCCGGCGGGATGCTTGGGCTCCGACGACCTGCTGATCGTCCTCGCTTCGGGAGGCGGCTCTTCGCTGTGCGTCGCTTTCCCGCCGGGTATTTCGCTGGAGGACGCCCGCGAGGCGTTTTACCGGCTGCTTGTCGCCGGGGCGGACATTCACGCCATAAACAAGGTGCGCCGGCGCATCTCGCTTATTGGAGGGGGCGGCCTGGCCCGGGCGGCGGCCCCCGCCGAGGTGCTGACGCTGTGTCTTTCCGATGTGCCGGGCGACGATACGGAGCATATGTACGTGATCGGAGGCGGTCCAACCCTGCCCGATCCGTATACGGCGCAGGAAGCGCTGGATGTCTTGAAAAAGTACGGCGAAAAAGTCCCCGCCAGTGTCTGGAAATATATCGAGGAAAGCGCCGGGCGCCCCGAACCGCCCCCGTCGGATTTTCGGCATGTGCGCGCCGGGCTGCTGGGCAGCGTGCGCACGGCGCTGGAGGCCGCTGCCGTGGAGGCAAGGCGCCTGGGGTACCGCGTTGAGGTCGTTTCGAGTGAGATATCCGGAGAGGCGCGGGAAGTCGGGGAGGCCATGGCCCGCCGCGCGCTGGCGCAGGAACCCGGATGGTGCCTGTTATGGGGCGGCGAAACCTCCGTAACGGTTGAGGGGGATGGCCTGGGCGGGCGGAATCAGGAACTTGCGCTTGCCGCGGCCATCCGTATGGCAGGGGAGGGGAAAGACGTAAGCCTCATGAGTGCGGGTACCGATGGGATAGACGGCCCTACGGACGCTGCCGGCGCGATAGCCACCCCGGATACGGCGGTCGAGGCGCGCCAGCGGGGTCTGGATCCGGAGGCGTTTCTGAAACGGAACGACGCCTATGGATTCTGGCGCCGGATGCCGGGCTTTCTCCAGACAGGCCCGACCCATACGAACGTGATGGACATACAGGTTGTCCTCACGTGATACGAAGAGAAGAAAGAAGGAGGAGAAAGCGCTCTGCGGCGCGAGCCGTGCGGGAGTGCACGGAAAGACATGGGGTAAGCGGTCCGGACGGGACTCGAACCCGCGACCTCCTGCGTGACAGGCAGGCGTTCTAACCAAACTGAACTACCGGACCAATACAGTACGGTCGCGTACCCTGAGAATATGCAACGGTTCCGTCTTTACGGGAATTGCACAGAGACATGGACCGTAACGTCCGTTTTGACGAGAGATGCCGTTTGGTCCGGCTGTGCGCTGTTTTGTTACCCGATGGCCGCACCACTTGACGCCGGGGGTATAAGGTCGAACCGGCGCCGTCCCTCGGATGAAGGACGGCGCCTGGTCCGACGCCACGC
The DNA here is from genome assembly GCA_028283985.1 of Rhodothermales bacterium. Taxonomy (GTDB): domain Bacteria; phylum Bacteroidota; class Rhodothermia; order Rhodothermales; family VXPQ01; genus VXPQ01. Next base: position 7,854 of record JANQSQ010000129.1, read on the forward strand.
GCACATCCTGCCAGATGTGCCCTATAGACACGCACAGTAGCATTATATAACCTCATTACGAAAAAAATTTATGCCATCCAGTGGTTTCATCGCGCAGCCTTTCCCGAAACCGTTGTTCTGAAAGGGACGTACAAGGCGCCCTTTCCGGTCAGGTAGCTCAGTTGGTAGAGCAACGGACTGAAAATCCGTGTGTCGGCGGTTCGATTCCGCCCCTGACCACTGCTTATCCAAAGGCTGGCGCCAGCGTACTGAAGAATCGATGTCCTGCCCGTCCAGGCGCGCCATTCGTAATATTCGCATAATATCTACATAACATTTACGCGCTATTATACCGGCAGCGTCCAGCCCGGACCTGATGGAAGTCTTTTCACACGTTGTCGACCAGGGTCAATGTCTATACCCTGAAGGAAAATAAAGCCATGAACGCTACACTGATTCGTACACTTCTTGCAACAGCGTTACTTATACCTCTTTTTGCAGGCGGCGCCGCAGGGCAAACCGTGAAAGTCGGCGGGCTGGGCTACGTGGATTATTTTTACCGGTTCGGCGATGACGACAAGGATCATTATTTTCATGATCCCTCGGATAATCTATTGGGCGCCCATAACAATGTAGCCGTTAACGAGGCGCTCCACGGATTCTCTTACCGGAGATTGTACCTGACGACCGACGCGACGATTTCTGAAAATTTCAAAGCCCGCTTGCGCC
>JANQSQ010000386.1 GCA_028283985.1 Rhodothermales bacterium
CCGCCATCGCCGCCCGCGACGAACCCGCGTGGCAGGAATGGATGAACGCCTGCCTCCAGTGACACCGGAGCACAGTCCTTCGTCCGAAGCGAAGGTAGCCCTTGCCGCCGTGCGAGGCGCCAGCGCGTTGGCTGAACTCACCGGAGCCTAATGCGTCGTTTTTACCTCTTTTGAGTAGAAATTACTCCATTTCGGAGTAGTTTTTACTCCATTTCGGAGTAGTTTTTACTCATAAGGGCATAAACACGCTGATTAAGAGGCGTCCTTAATCTCCCCATTTACCCGCTACCGGCGGGTCGTTGCGACCGCTTCGGAAGCGTCCTGATCCATCCCGGACACACCGTCACGCCAACGCAGCACCTTGACCGTATCGTCGCTGCGGGCAACGAAAAGCAGCGGACCGCGCTCGTGCGGAACGAGGCGCAAGGCGCGCACTTCCCCCTCCAGCAACAGGTGGCTCTCGGCAGGATCGACCGCCTCGAAACCGCCCTTGCCGTCTCCCCGGAGCAGGAGGCCGTAGCCGGCGTCGTATCGTCCCCGCGAGGGGCGCACCCCGTAAAAATTGCCGCCGAGGATCAGGTCCTTGTGCCCGTCCCCATCGAAATCCCCCGGAAGGATGGCGTATACCGGCGAAAACTGGGCTTCTGCAGGCAGTTCGTGCAGGGTGAACGACCCGTCGCCGAGGTTTTCCGCCCATGCGCTGGCGAAGGTGTTCGCCTGCCTGACGAGGGCGCCCGCTCGCTCGTCCTCCGTGAACAGGTCCTCATAGCGCCCTTCTCCGAAATCGGCATACGTGGGAAACGCGCGCAACAACGAAGGGATCTGGAGGATGATTTCGTCGCGGGTGGCAATGGGGTATCTGTCCCCGTCCCGCATGACCGTCAGGATATGATCCGTATTCCCGTCGCCGTCGAAGTCCCGGATATACATACGCGCCGGCGCCTCCCCATCCGCCCGCACGGCCGAGTTGCGTCCGAGGTTGCCCAGGATCAGGTCGGGATCGCCGTCGTCGTCCATATCCTCGACCGCAATGCTCTGCCACCAGCCTTCGGAACCCTCTAATCCCGGGGTTTCCTGTTCCACGAATCGTCCGTCCCGCTGCGCAAACACGCGCACGGGCATCCACTCGCCCACTACGACGAGATCGTCCCGCCCGTCGCCGTCGTAGTCGGTCCAGGCGGCCCCGCTCACCATACCGGCTTGCGAAAGATCCGGAGCATAGGTCTCCGTGACATCGGCGAATACCCCGGATCCGTCATTCTCCAGAAGATAACTGCGCGGAATCGCCCCGTAGTTATTGGCCTCTACCCGACCCCCTGTAAACAGGTCCATATCTCCATCCCCGTCGAAATCGCGGGGCGCCGCGCAACACCCGTTGACGTACGTAGACGGCAGCGCCCCGGAGTCGCGCACAAAGCCGCCCGTTCCGTCGCCGATATACAGACGGTCGAGCAGCGCGTCGGCCTGTCCCCAGTACTCGTTGCCCCCGCTCACGACGTACAGGTCCAGGGCCCCATCCCCGTTCGCGTCGAAAAAAGCGGCGTCCACGTCTTCATGCAGGCTGTCCGCCCGCCACACCGTTTCGGAAACCGAAGCAAACCCCCCGTCGGCCTGCTGCAGGAAAAGGCGCGCAGCCTGCCTTTTCGCCCCGCCTGCGAAAATATCCGCGCGCCCGTCCCCATTCACATCGCCCACGGCAAAGGCAGGCCCCTCCGTCGAGATTTTGTGGGGCATCAGCCCTTCCCGGTTGAAATCGAAATACACATTTTCGTCGTGCCGGAAAGAAAAACCCAACGACGAGGTCACGTCCTCGAAAAGCGGAGCGGACTGCGAGGCGGGGCGATGTACTTCCGCAGCATTCTCCTGTCGGAGCGCAATCATCCGGTCCGCCGCCACGTCGGTCAGGGTCTGGCGGCGGCCGTCGGGCCAGACCACAAGCAGACTGTCCACGCGCGTTGCGGCGCCGAGGCCTATGTGCAGGCGGGGATCCACGGAAGATTGCCATCCTCGGACAGGCATGTGCTCGCGCACCTGCATGCCGCCCCCGGCGTAGAGCATCACTTTCGTCCCGATGCCCGCCGTATTCGGTCCCTGCCCTTCGAGGCGCACCTGGATATAATGCCGATCGGGGAAGCGGTCCGCGCGATTCTCGTAGATCGCCGCAGGCTCGTCGATATTGTTGACGACAAGATCGAGGTCGCCGTCGTTGTCGAGATCCGCGTATACGGCCCCGTTGGAAAAACCCGGGTCGTCCAGGCCCCATGCGCGCGTCCGGTCGGCGAAAGCAAGCCCTCCGTCGTTCCTGAAGGCGTAATTGGCGATGCGCACTTCCGGCATGCGCTCGATCAACGCATACGTTTCCGGCGTGATTTCCCGCGCAAGGGCGGCCTGTACCCCCGGAGCCGCCGCGAATTGCGCATAGTCCATGTCGTTCGGACGGCGCGGAATGCCATTGGTCACGAAAATATCCTGCCTGCCGTCGTGGTCGAAATCGGCGAACAGGCTCCCCCAGCTCCAGTCGGTGGCTTCGATCCCGGCCAGATAGCCGATTTCGCTGAAGCGGCGCAGGCCCCGGTTGAGTTGCAGCGTATTGCGCACCACCTGGTGATGGTATCCGAAGCGGCGCTTGAGATCGTATATCTCCCGGGACTCCCCGATATCCGACCGGTTGCGGTATTCCTGGCGCGCCGGCAGCATGTCGAGCACCACGATATCGATGCGTCCGTCGTTATTGAAATCGGCTGCGTCGTTCCCCATGGAAGCGCGGCTGGTATGCCCCATGGCTGTCCCGATCGACTCCGTGAACGTGCCGTCGCAGTTATTGTAGTACAGGTAATCGTGTTCGTGAAAATCGTTGGACACGAAGAGGTCCGGACACCCGTCGTTGTCGAGATCGCTTGCCACCACGCCCAGCCCGTAGCCGATCCGCCCGCCGTATATGCCGGCCGAATCGCTGACGTCGGTGAACAAGGCGCCGTCGTTCCGAAAAAGCTTGTCCCCCGCCCGGGGATGGCGTTCGTATCGAAGCGTGTCCGGGCCGTAGGTGTCCTCGACATGCAGGGAATGGTTGAGCAGGTACATGTCGAGGTCTCCGCCCCCATCGTAGTCGAAAAACGCCGCCT
>JANQSQ010000151.1 GCA_028283985.1 Rhodothermales bacterium
TCCGGGTCTTGCAGGGCGCCGCTCAGCAGCGTTTCGGCAAACCCCTGGATAGCGAACACCGGAGTTTTGATTTCGTGGGAAACATCGCCTACATATTCCCGCCGGTAATTATCCGCCCTGCTCAGATCGGCGATGTGATTCCTGACCGCGTGCCGGGTCTGATCCCCCCGGCGGATAAGCTGATCTATCTCATCCCCGCTATTGTCGATCGGCGCTTCCGCGTAGCCTTGTTCGCGGCGAATCGCGCCCAGCGCATCATACACATTCCGGAGGCGTTGCGTAACCGTGCGGTGCATCACGAAGTACATAGCCATCCCTACCGCGGCGGCCACGCATACGGGCCACACATACGATATGTGCGTGAACAGCGTAACCAGCAGGCAAGCTCCTCCTGCCAGAAGCGCTGCGGTCAACGCCGTCTTCGCCGCAATACGATGCATCGGTACGTACGAACGTGAAGTGCTGAACGAAGTGGTTTTGATCAGAGTACCCTTAGTTTGTACCCTACGCCGGTTACGGTTTCAATGAGTCCGTTGCCTAACTTTTCACGAATCTTGCGCACATGCACGTCCACCGTACGATCCACCACATACACATCGCGCCCCCAGACGGCATCGAGTAAATCCTGCCGGCGAAAAACCTTGCCCGGATTCGAAGCCAGGAAATAAAGGAGATCGAATTCTTTTTTCGGCATCCGTATTTCTTCGCCCCTATGCACCACGAGGTAGCGGTCGCGGTTGACCTCGAAGGCGCCCAGATGCAAAATGTCCGGGGGATTCTGTGTGCGCCCCGCACTCCGGAGCAGCGCATTGACCTGACTGATGAGCACGGGTACCGAAACGGGCTTTCCTATGTATACGTCCGCCCCCACATCCAGCCCCTCGATGTAATCCTGGTCTTCGGTGCGGGCCGTCAGCATGATGACCGGTTTCCTGCGAAGATTCGCATCCCGGCGAATCCTTTGACATACCTCGATGCCGTCCATTTCCGGCATCATGATATCGAGTACAATGAGATCCGGGTCGTCTTGCCGGGCGCGTTGCAGCCCCTCGGCTCCATCGAGCGCCGTGATGGTCCGAAAACCCTCTTTCTCGAAATTGTATTTCAGAAGGTCCAGCAGATCCTGTTCGTCGTCCACGATCAGAATCGCCCGGCCTTCCACCGAATTATAGGCCATGGATGTGCGCCGTCCTTTAAGCGACTGTCATGCGCTGATGAATGAGCCGCGTGACGCCAACAGAAGTTCGCGCGGCGACCCCGAATAAAAATACTTCGCGCACAGGCTATCGGCAAGACGCCGGATGCTTGCCAT
>JANQSQ010000159.1 GCA_028283985.1 Rhodothermales bacterium
CCTCGGGAGCTTGACAGCGAGGCAGGCGCCGGGGTGACGCTTGTATCCATCATGCATGCGAACAACGAGACGGGCGCTCTGTCGCCGGTTCGGCAAATCGCTGAAGTATGCCATGCGAGGGGCCTGACATTCCACTGCGATGCGGTGCAAACAGTAGGCTACGCCATGATCCCCGAAGCGGATATGATAACGCTCTCGGGACACAAGTTTTACGGCCCGAAGGGCATTGGCGCCCTGTTCGTACGTGCCGGGATCGATGTGGGGCCTGTACTCCGGGGGGGCAGGCAGGAACGCGGGCGCCGGGCAGGCACGGAAAATGTGGCGGCCATTGCGGGCTTTGCCAAAGCGCTGGAACTCGCCTTTGACGAAGGGGAATCCCGCAAGCGGCATGCCGAAGCGATGCGGGAGCGGCTCCGCAACGGCATACAAGCAGTAGCCGGGGAAAGGGTTCGTATCGTTACCCCTTGCGATACCGATGAGGCGGCTCCGCACATCCTTGGCGTGGTCGCTCCGCCCGTAAACGGCCATTCGACGGACGGGGAAATGCTACTGCTGAACATGGATATGGAAAACATCTGCGTATCCGCCGGCTCTGCATGCACGAGCGGCGCCCTCGAGCCCAGTCATGTATTGATTGCCATGGGGCTGGATCGCGCCACCGCGGCGGCCTTCCTGCGCTTTTCTGTGGGCAGGAGTACGACGGACGAAGATGTGGACCTGGCTGTCGAAGCGTTCGATCGTGTCCTGCGCCGGATGATTCGCATGCCCGAAACCCCATGAGCGCCGCCCTCATTGTGTTTGCAAAACCTCCGGTTCCCGGCCGGGTCAAAACTCGCCTGACGCCGCCGCTGTCTCCGGAAGATGCCGCCTGTCTCTACGGAGCTTTTCTGCAGGATGCGCTGGATCAGTATCAGGGGCTCGGGGTGACGCTTCGCCTGTATCTGGCGCTTGACGGGTCGTCGCCGGGGAGAGGCATACCAGCCCAATATGGGGATAGGTCCGCCCAATGGGGGGATATATATACCCGGTGGGTCGGGGAGAACGTGTTTCGCCAGAAGGGAGAGGGTCTCGGGGAGCGCATGAGGCAGGCTTTCGAAGAAACATTCGCCGAAGGGCATCGCCGTGTGATCCTGATCGGGACGGATCATCCCACGCTGTCTTCCGCATGGATAAAGGAGGGATTTTCACTTCTTGAAGGACAGGTCGCCGTCGTGCTTGGTCCCACCGGGGATGGAGGGTTTTACCTGATCGGCATGAACGAATCGTTTTCGCAGGTTTTCGAAGGGATGACCTACAGCCACGAGGCTGTTTTCGAACAGACCGCTGCCCGCGTTGCCTCATGCCGTGCTTCGTTGCAGACGCTTCCGGAATGGTACGATGTGGATACGTTCGACGACCTGAAACGTCTTGTTGCGGATATGCGGGAGGAAAGCGCCGGTGCGATGCGGACCCGTGCAATGCTCCGGCGTCTTTCTGAACGATACGAAGAACTGGTGTAGAAAAAGGGGCAGGTGCGGGCCAGGGCAGCGGGTTGCGGACGCGGGCTATGGGCTGCGGACCGTGATTTTGCGTATTCGGGAAAATGACGAAGGGCCCCGGC
>JANQSQ010000164.1 GCA_028283985.1 Rhodothermales bacterium
GCCCCGGTCTCATCCCGGCTGTTGCGCGCCACATGCCGGTAGAGAGGCTCGGCATCCCCGTAGCGTTCGGCTTCCTGATATACGCGGGCAAGGCCAAGATATGCCGGGTACGTTTCCACGGCGTCGGGCGACGCATCGATGGCGTTCTGCAGCAACTGTTCCGCTTCTCCTGATCGATCCAGTTGCAGCAGGGCCATGCCCTGACCGTAGCGGGCTTCCGCTACAAGGCGGGGGTCCCCGTCATTGTCGGATTCGAGATACCGAAACACCTCGAGCGCTTCCAGTGGGCGCTCGCCTTGCAGGTAGATATTGCCAAGCCGACGGGATGCGTCCGGAAAGCGCTCGCTTCCGGTGTATTCCTCGATCACCTGTACGAAATGCGGGATTGCTTCTTCGCGCCGGTCGCGTTCTTCAAAGATGACGCCGAGGTAATAGTGGGCCTCCGAACGCAGGTATTCGTTGCTGCTTTGCTGGATAAAATCAAGCAGTCTGGCGAGGGCTTCATCCGTTTCCCCGCTTTGCAGGTTGATTTCAGCCAGCCGGAACCGGAGTTCGTCGGTGACCGGCGAATCCGGATTTTGCTCGGCAAATTCATCGAGAAATGCTGCCGCCGCTTCTGTGTCGCCGGTGGAAAGCAGGGCGATCTGGATGCCGGCTGCGGCATCGGAAACGTATGTACTGCCGGGATATTCTTCGAGCACCACGCGATAGGCCTCTACGGCCTCCTCGGCGCGCCCGGCATTGAACAGGGCGTCCCCGATACCGTACTGCGCTTTCGCAGCCAGCGGGTCCCGGGGCCAGGTTCTGAGCAGCGCGTTGTATTCCTCGACGGCCTGGTCGTAATCCTGATTTCTGAAGAAGAGATGGCCAAGGCTGTAGCGGGCTTCCTGGGCCCATTGGCTGCCTGGATGAAATTCCAGCAATTCCCGGAATGCGCTTACGGCTTCATAGGCTTCGCCCGCGTGGTCGAAGGCTTGTGCAATCTGGTACAGTGCGTAGTCGCCTCCCTGATCTCCAACGAGGCGATACGTCCGAATTGCATTTGCGTATTGCTTTAATGCATAGTAGCTATCAGCAAGGCGCAGAAGGGCATCGGTATGATAAGAGACAAATCCATCCTCATCCGAGGCGCGATGGCGGTCCAGGAATACCCGGAACGCTTCCACTGCTTCCCCGTGCCGGCTACGCCGGAAATGCGTCCAGCCGAGCGCATACCAGGCAGCCGTAACGTGTTTCCCTTCCGGGACGTCCTGGATGTACCGCGTAAAGAGTTCTTCCGCGCGGGCCATATTATCCAGTTGATAGATGCTTTCGGCAGCCCAGAACAGTGCTTCCTGCCCGCGCTCGGACCGGGGCGACAGTTCATGGATCTCCAGGAATCCATACATGGCTTCCCGATACGATGCGCTGCGGTACGATAGCCAGGCGCGCTGAAAGCGCACTTCTTCCCGCAGGCGCTCGGAAGCGGCCCCTGCATTGACGGCCCGGTCGAAGTGGCTGAAGGCCTCCTCGAAATTTCCCAGTGCGATGGCCGCATTGGCCCGGTAGTATGCCGCTTCTCCGGCAAGGTCGTGCCCCGGCCAGGTTTCCTGCATTACGCCAAAAACGCGCCAGGCGTCGTCCCAGCGATGTTGCCGGTAATACAGGACGGCGAGTTCGAAATGGGTATGAGCCGAAAGTTCATGCTCCGGCCATTGCGATAAAAAGCTTTCAAGGAGCGCAATCGCTGCAAGGGGCTCGAGCGCAAGGTCCTGATTGATGGCTTCGTAGTACGTGGCGCGGGCGGCCAGGTCGTCGTCGTGACCGCTTCGGACCTCCGCGAACCGTTCCGCGGCCCACTGGTGTACGCCCTCGAAATAGTAATTCCATCCAAGGCCATAGATCGCGCGCCGCTCGTAGGCGCTCCCGGGGTAGCGGTCGAGGAAGCGCCGGTAGCGCACAATTGCCTGCTCGCTGTCGCGCAACTGATTGAGGGATTCCGCTTGCAGAAAGAGCGCGCGCTCCCGCCCGGCTTCATCTAGTCCGCCGACCCGTTTTTCGATTTCCGACAACACCCGATCGTAATCGCCGAGTTCATAATACACTTCGGCCAGCGCCAGTCCGATATTCCGTACATGGGGCGATTCCGGATAGCGCGCGGCAAGCAGTTCAAGCGCTTCGGCCGCCTCATCGTAGCGCTCCAGCCCGATCCGGGTGTATCCGCTTGCGTACAGGGCAACGGGAGCATACTCGGTTTCCCGGTACTCGTTGGCGGCCCGCTCGAAATACTCGAGGGCTTCCTCGTTTCGGCCAAGGCGCCGGGCCGAAGCCCCCATGCGGTACAGGGTTTTTGCGGCAATGTCCGACTTCGGATCGTCGTCGAGCAAGTTCGAGAATACCCCAAGCGCCTGATCGTATTCCTCGTTCAGGTAGAAGAAATTACCGAGGGCCAAACGGGATTGTGAAGCAAGGGGATGCCCGGGGTACTCTTTTTCCAGTCGTTCGAAGAGGGCGATCGCTTCGTCGTTAAATCCGAGAGCCAGATGTGCTTCGGCTTCGTAATACAGGGCGTCGATCGCATGGAGATGGTCGGGATGCCCCCTCCGGAAGTCGGAAAAGGCCTGGATCGCTTCGCGGTACAGATGTGCCGTGTAGAGGGTGTGCGCCTCGACAAAGGCGCGTTCTGCCCGTTCCGGGGCGGAACCGGGCGTATCCTGCCCCGACACATCTCCCACAGGCATGGTGCACAGGAAAACAAGCGCCGTAACGAGAAGCGTCAGGAGGTAACGCATACAGGTGGAAGCAATATATCGTTTTGCGGTGGCCGCGAAGAAAGCGGCCGGCAATGACAAGGCAATGAAAAACATGGGAAAACGCTGCTGCACCGTACCAACCAACCGCCGAATATGTTGCAGCAAAGCTGCGCTTTTTGGATAGGATACTCTGATTAAGTCCGCGAAGTTCAGAGGCTGAGAGGGGTATGCCGGCAAGAAATGACGAAGCCATGTAGCAGGCCCCGCATAATGAGGAACCTGATAATATCCGACGGGTGTGGAAAAAAAACATTTTTGGTGCGTGTAACCCTGTTGGTAACGCACTGTCTCGTAAAATTATTGGCCGGATACATCGGTTCTGAACTATGCCTGCTGAAAAATCTTCGAAAAGTAAACCGGACGACAAGACTCCCTTGGTCGATCCATTCAACGGGGCTCCGGAGGATTCCAGCGACGAATCGATGACCCCGGAGGAACAGGCGCAACTCGAGGATGCGGAACGCATGGTCGCAGAAGCTTACGAGCAGCTTCTCCGCACGGCTTCTCGCGTTTCGGATTACGCCAACGAAACGTACGGTTCAGTGCGCGCGTACGCCAAAAAACATCCCGGAACCGCGCTGCTGGTTTCCTTTCTGGCGGGCGTTGTTCTGGGGGCGATCACGTCGAGGAGATAATGCACGGGCCGCCGATTCGGCCGCACATCGTCTTTATCCTGCTGGCGGTTCTGGCCGGATGCGCCACTGGCGAGGAGCCGCCTCGGGGAGACGCCTCGTCACAGGAGGCGTCCGTTGCAGCGTATGCAGGCGACGAAGCATGTGCATCCTGCCACGAGGAATACTACCTGTCCTATCATCGGACCGGGATGGGCCGGTCCATGTCCAGGTTTGACGCGGCTTCCGCCCCGGAGATGCTGCCGGGTCCCCCGATTTATCACGAAGCCTCTGATTTCTACTACGAGGCCTTTGTCCATGCGGATACGCTGTTCCAGCGCGAATACCGCCTCGATGCGTCGGGACAAACAACGTACGAGCGGGTGCATCCCGTCGAGTGGGTGATTGGATCCGGCAATCACACACGCTCGTATCTGGCGAATGTGAACGGGCATTTGACGGAGATGCCCCTTACCTGGTATGTCGAGCGTAGCCGGTGGGATCTGAGTCCTTCCTACGATCAGGAAAACCTGCGTTTCAGCCGGCCTGTCGTGGCGGAATGCATGGCTTGCCACAACGGGTTTTCCGGGCACAGCCGGTTCACGTTCGATCACTATCGGGACGTATCCGACGGGATTACGTGCGAACGCTGCCACGGACCGGGCAGCGCGCATATTAATCTGCGATTGGCGGGGCTTGGACCGGAGGCCGGCAACCCGGATTCCTCCATCGTGCATCCTGCCCGGCTGTCTCGTGGCGACCAGCTGTCCGTTTGCCGCCAGTGCCATCTTTCGGGGACCACCGTATTCAAATCCGGGGAAACGCCTTCCACGTACCGCCCGGGCGCCTCCCTCGATGCCCATCGCAGCATATTCGTTACTGCCGATCAGGTGAACGATCCGGAACGTTTCGGCATTGCGAGCCATGCGCTCCGCCTTGAAAAGAGCGCCTGTTTCCGGGAAAGCGATATGACCTGCACGACGTGCCACGATCCGCATGTTCCGGTCGCCGAGTTGGGGAACAGCCATTTCAATGCGGTATGTTCGGGATGTCATATTTCGGGCGGGGCAGAGGGGCAGGTGGGAGTGTGCGGGCGCGGAAGCGCGCATACCGAAGCAGAAGCTATGACCGGGGACTGTGTGGCGTGCCATCTGCGCTCCAGCGGTGCGAGTGACATCCCGCACGTCACGTTTACGGATCACTGGATACGCCGTGAACTGCCGCCTGCCGTCGCCCCGGAAGATATCGAGCGCGTGTTCGTACGTCCGGAGCCTTTTCGGCTGGTGCGGGCGACAGCGCCTCCCGGTGAGGCAGGGCAAGGGCTTGGATTGCTTGAGGAGGCCGCCGCCTATTTTGCGTTTTACGACCAGATTCATGCCTTGCCGTTGTACCTCGACTCGGTGATCGTCAAGGTGGAAGCCGGCTTCCGGGCCGGGGCCGATCATGCCGAAGCCCGTCTTGCTCTGGGAAGAACTCTGTTGGAACAGGGGCGGGTGGAGGAATCGGTGGCGGCGCTTTCGGAAGCCGCTTCGGCGTATGAAGAGGATGTCCCTGTCCGGTATTGGCTGGGGGTGGCTCTGCTGCGCGCCGATCGCCCGGGCGAGGCGACTGGCGCGCTCAGGCGCGCCGTGGAAATGCAGCCGGCGTTTACCGAGGCCCATCTGAAACTCGCGGAAGCGTTTTATGCAGCCGCCCGCTTTGTGGAAGCCGAATCGGCATGGCTGGCGGGACTGGCTGAAGACCCGGTGCATCATCCGGCTTCCTGGAACGATCTCGGGTTTCTGTATCTTGAAACAGGACGATTCGAGGAGGCGGGGCGATTCTTCGACCGGGCGCTTGCGCTGGACCCCGATCTTGTTCCTGCACTGGTCAATGCGGCCGCCGTCGAGATGCAGGAGCAGGACTGGGAGGGAGCGCTCCGGTTTTTGAACCGGGCTGTTGAGAAACAGCCGGATTTTACGCCTGCCCTCGGCAATCTTGCCGTCGCATACGGGGAGCTTGGACGTACGGACGAAGCTGTTCGCACCTTGCGTACGCTGCTTCGATACCATCCGGGCGATCTCCGCGCTCAGGCGTTGCTTGATCGATTTCTTGCTTCTGAAGCAGGCGGTGACGGCTCACAGGACCCGCCGTCCCCGGAAGAGTTATAGATTACATGCTCAATATCCGTGCATCATGAAGGGCGGGATAAAGATGTTTTCTGATCGGGAGTTCGTGCTCGGGATGGCCTTGGCCCTGCTGCTGTGCGCGTGCGCCGGTCCGGACGAATCGGACCTTCCCGGCTCTTTCATGCGCCTGTCCGTGGACCAGTCCGAGCCGCGGCGTTTCCTGCAATACTATTTTGGCGGGTACGTAGCGCCGCAAGCCGCCGACCCCTTCGAGGCCGGCATGCTTCATGACCTTTCCGGGCGCTTTTATCTCGATCTCGACGTGTTCGCACAGCATCAACCTGCCGTTTCCGATCAGCTCCGCGATGCCGATGGCAACGGCCGCATCGAGTGGGAGGAACTGGAGGTCTTTATCGACCGCTCCTATAATCAGGCGCGCGGGATTCCGCTTTCCCTCCATGCTTTTGCCGACAGCGCAGGGTTCACCCCCGATTCCGCCTGGATGCAGGTTGCATTACATGGGGTCATGACGACCGCGCAGCGGCGCATTTATGTGCGCGAAGAGGCTGTGCGCACCGCGCTCCAGGGTGCAGCGCAAGGAGACGGTCGCATCCTGTACCCGGCGGGCACGATCTTTTTCGGAGAGCATTATCTGGATGATACGCTGGCTGAAACCACCGTGATGCGCAAGCGAGCCGACGGATTCTGGGATTTTTTCGTATATGGAGAGGATGGCGCGCTGGCGCGGGGAACGTCCACGCCGCCCCGGGCACTGAAATCCCCGGTGCAGTGTGTGGGGTGCCATTTCGGTAACAAAGTGTTCGAGCCCGGA
>JANQSQ010000168.1 GCA_028283985.1 Rhodothermales bacterium
GCAGATCGGGATTATCCAGTTGCCGGAAATCCGGCAACTCATCGGAGAGCAGCAGCGCCCATCCCCCGATGAAGAAGGAAAAGGCAATGACGCCGCCGCCGATCAAAGAAAGCAGGAACGCAGCCTGCGCCTTGTTTTCGTTCCGGAAACGGCGGTAGAAAACTCCTTGCCGCTTGCTGGAGCGAGATCGGTCAGGGCCTGCTCGACGCACGGCAGGATCGCTGAAATAGCGCTCCAGTTCTTCCTTGGAATATCGCGAATCAGACATGAATACGAAAAGCAGGACGGTGCTCCTTGAATGCCGGTTTTCGCCCGTTCGTTCCGCAGGGAAACGCAACTTTACGGGCGTTTATCGCTAAGAGAGGGGTATATCCATAAGGCAGGGATACCGTTATTGCACGCACGCATCGGACGATGTACCAGAATTCTTACCGACCCCTCACGCAATTTTCGATGTTTCCGCCGGTCATCAAGAATCTGCTGATTCTGAACGGGCTGGCATTTCTCGCCACGATGACTCCTGTCCTGAGTCGGGTGCTTGTGCAGTGGTTTGCGTTGTGGCCTATAGGAAATGCCGGGTTCCCAGGCGGTTTTGCGTCGTTTTTGCCGTGGCAACTGGTGACGTATTCCTTTCTGCATGGAGGCTTCACGCATCTTTTGTTCAATATGTTTGCGCTGTGGCTGTTTGGCGTGCAGATCGAAAATACATGGGGCAGCCGCCGGTTCACCATATTTTATTTCGTCTGTGTCATCGGCGCGGGGCTGATTCAACTGATCGTTGCTTCCTCCAGCGGTACGGTGTATCCGACGGTAGGCGCGTCGGGCGGCGTGTTCGGTATCCTGCTTGCCTTCGGCATGATGTTTCCCAATCAGCCTATCTATATTTATTTTCTGTTCCCGATCAAGGCGAAATGGCTTGTGATCATGTACGGCGTGCTGGAATTATGGGCCGCCGTGACAGGCACGCAGGCCGGCGTCGCCAATTTCGCCCATCTCGGCGGGATGTTGTTCGGCTTCCTGCTGATACAGTACTGGCGGGGCAAACTTCCGATACGCCCCGGCCGAACGATGTATTGGTAAGCATCGGCGATGAAACGGTTTGCGCGCACAATTCTCGCTGCGGTCAATATCCCGATCGCACTGCTCTTTCTGGCCGGGTACCTTGCGTACTACGTGCCCTTCGGCGTTTTCTGGTGGTTCGAACTCGTCGCCGTGTGTTTACCGTACATTGCGCTGGTTCTCGCGGGGATGACGGTATTGCTTGCGCTGGCGGGGAACCGGCGCGCTCTGGTCGTCAACGGCGTGTTGCTGGCGCCTTTTCTGATCCGCTCCAATCCGCTCGACCGCTTCGATGCCGTCCCGGACATCCCGGACGATGCACTGACGCTCCTCACATTCAACGCTCCCGCTATCTGGCGCGATGCTACCCCGGAGCGCCCCGCGCACATGGCTCGTCTTGTCGAGGAAAGCCGTCCGGATATTATCGGCCTGCAGGAGGCCTCCATTGCCTGGCATGACGAGGCGCCTTTTACCCGGGCCGATCCGTATGTCTCGATTTTGTTCGACTCGCTGGGGTTCTCGTCCATGCGTCCCGATAATGCTTCCTGGACGCAACAGCCTGTGCTCAGCAAGCCGTCGGTTGTGCATGTGTCCCGGCGTCGCCTGTATTCGTCGGATAATCGTACGTCGCATGTCATCAGGGCCCGGGTACGCTGGCAGGACCGGGATTTCGTACTGTATAACGTGCACTTGCGCACGTTCGGGGAAAGAAAACCCTGGGAAGAAACGCGCTCATCCGTTTTCGATGTCGAATATATTATGCGCTATCTCAGGCAGTACCGCGCCGCATACCGGGTCCGTGCCCGGGAGATCGACGGGATCGTAGCGATGATCGAAGAGGAAACCCTGCCCGTTATTCTCTGCGGCGATCTGAACAGCACCCCGAACAACCGGGTGTACCGCACATTGTCGGGCCGGTTACGCGACGCCTTTGCGGAGGCAGGCGAGGGGTGGGGAATGACCTACCATGCGCGGATGCCTGCCGTGCGGATCGACTAC
>JANQSQ010000180.1 GCA_028283985.1 Rhodothermales bacterium
TGAAGCGCCCTTCGGGAGACAGAGAGGGGCACGCTGGCCGCGTCATTCCTCATTATGCGGGGCCGCCACCTGAATTGCTTCGTCATTCCTTGCCAGCGCACCCCTCTCAGCCTCTGAACTTCGCGGACTTAATCAGAGTATCCTTAAGCATACTCCCATGAGCAGACTTCAAATCCGTTCGAACCTGATCACTGCGCTGGCGGTATGCTGCGCCGCCGCAGTCCTGTCCGCAGGCCTGAGTACGCCCAAACAGGAACGTGTCCTGGTGTTCTCGAAAACGGAGGGATTCCGGCACGCATCGATCGAAACGAGCGTGGAAAGCCTTCGCAAGCTTGGCGAAGAGCATGGCTTCGCGGTCGATGCGACCGAAGATGCGGCCGCGTTCACGGAAAACAACCTGAAGAACTACCGCGCCGTGATCTTTCTGAACACGACAGGAGACGTGCTCAACCCGGCGCAGCAGGACGAATTCGAGCGCTACATCCAGGCGGGCGGCGGTTACGTCGGAATCCACGCCGCCACCGATACGGAGTACGACTGGCCCTGGTACGGAAAACTCGCCGGCGCCTGGTTCGAGAGCCATCCCATCGATCCGAACGTGCGGAGCGGCGTCTTTCGGGTACTACGTAAGGACCACCCGTCGACGGAGGGGCTGCCGGACCGGTGGGAGCGCGAGGACGAGTTTTACAACTTCCACTCCATCAACCCCGACATCGAAGTCCTCATAGATATCGACGAAACCACGTACGAGGGCGGCACGCACGGAGAGCGCCATCCAATGAGCTGGTACCATGAATTCGATGGAGGGCGAGCATGGTACACCGCGATGGGACACACGGACGAAACGTTTTCGGAGCCGCTCTTCCTGCAGCATCTTCTTGGCGGAATCCGCTACGCGATGGGGGACGGCGCGCTGGACTACAGCCGGGCCCGCCCGCAGGAAAACCGCTTCACCAAGGTCGTGCTTGCCGAAAAGCTCGACGAGCCGCTGGATCTGACCGTACTCCCGGACGAGCGGGTGCTCTTCATTGAACGCGGCGGCGCGGTGCATCTCTACCATCCCGCCACGGAACAGATCACGCAGATTGCGACGATTCCTGTCAGCACCACGTACTTAAACGGGAATATCGCCGAGGACGGCCTGATCGGCGTCGCCGCCGATCCGGGCTTCGCACAAAACGGCTGGATATACCTTTTCTTCTCCCCGGCCGGGGACGATCCGAAAAACGTGCTTGCGCGCTACCGCATGCAGGGAGACGCGCTCGATCTGGACACGGAACAGATGATTCTGGAGGTGCCCGTGCAGCGGGACGAGTGCTGTCACACGGGCGGTTCCATCGCCTTCGACGCCGACGGCAATCTGTATCTCTCCACAGGGGACAATACGAATCCGTACGGCATAGGCTATGCACCCATCGACGAGCGGCCCGGACGAGCACCCTGGGATGCACAGAAATCGTCCGCCAACACGAACGACCTCCGGGGCAAGATCCTGCGCATAACGATGCAACCGGACGGAAGCTACACGATTCCCGAAGGCAACCTCTTCCCTCCGGATACGGCAAACACACGGCCCGAGATCTACACGATGGGCCACCGGAATCCGTACCAGATCTCGGTAGACCGGCGACCAGGCTTCCTCTACTGGGGCGATATCGGTCCGGACGCCAGTCGCGATTCCGTAGGCCGCGGCCCCTCCGGCCACGACGAGTTCAACCAGGCGCGGCAGGCCGGCAATTACGGCTGGCCGTACATCACGGCGGA
>JANQSQ010000189.1 GCA_028283985.1 Rhodothermales bacterium
TCGTTTCAAGGGGCTTGCCTCGGAAGTGCTCAAGTCGAGCACGGAGGAGTTTCGCAAGCAGGCAGCCGAGCAGTTCAAGCAGCAGCAAGCGCTGGCCGACAAGGACCTGAAGGCGCGCAAGACCGCAGTCGAGAATCTTGTCAAGCCGGTCCGCGAAAGCCTGGACAAATTGCGGAAACATGTGGACGAATCCGACAAGGCTCGCGTCGCCGACACGACAAAGGTCAGTCAAGGCGTCGAGCAACTGATCGCCGAAACCAGCGGGCTGCGGAAAATCCTGCACAATCCCCAGCTGCGAGGGGAGTGGGGCGAGCAACATCTTCGCAACGTGCTCGACGCGGCCGGTATGTCGCAGCATGTGGATTACGAGGAGCAGGCGCAGGTGAAAGGGGACGGCGCGCGCCTTCGCCCGGATGTGCTGGTGCGGATTCCCGGGGGGGCTACGGTGGTGATCGACGCCAAGACGCCGTTCGACCGGTACGATGCGGCCATGCGCAGCGAGGACGAACAGCAGCAGAAAAAATTACTCAAGGAGCACGCAACCGCTCTTACGGGGCACGCCAAGGTGCTTGCCGATCGGGACTATGCTCAGTGGATCGAGGGCTCGCCCGATTTTGTGATGATGTACGTTCCCACGGACCCGATGCTCGACGCAGCTATCGATGCCGAGCCCACTATCTGGCAGGATGCGTGGGAGCGCCACCGCGTACTGATCGCTACTCCCGGGCTCCTGATAGCGTTTCTTCGGACCGTTGCGCTCGCCTGGCGGCAGCAGGATATCCAGGAGAATGCCCAGAAAATTGCGGGCGCGGCGCGGGAACTGTACAGCCGCCTGCGCACCTATGCTTCTCACATGGACAAAATGGGCCGCGGTTTGCAACAGGCCATTGGCGCATACAACGACGGCGTGGGTTCCTTCCAGTCGCGGGTGCTGGTGCAGGCGCGTCGCTTCGAGGAGCTCGGCGCTGCGGACAAGACCGGACAGATTCCCGAATCTGCTCCGGTCGATGAGACGGTGCGGCGGGTGGAAGCGCCGGAACTGCCTGCCGCGTCCGATGGCGAGGACGAAAGCGTATAGCGGGTGTTGCATAGGCCGACAGGATAGTATGCTATAGCATCGGTCAATTTTTACGAACGCGAAAATATGTCGATACTTGTTCTGCTTATCGCCGCACTGCACGCAATTCCAATTGTGTTGGCGGGGCGAATAACGAAAAAGAGAGAAACCGTAACCAAGTGTGCCTGGATCACGGCCGGCATCTCAATCGTGACAGGAGCCGTAGTATTTACGATTGTGGACTGGATCGCAATCTGGATAGCATGGCGCTGGACAATATCCAGATTGCCCGAATCGGAACAAGGCCAATCGACGCAGACATCGCGCACCGGGCGAGATGACTCATCAGCCCGTACCAGCGCTACGTTATCGGGAGCCCAATCTGTTGCAAAGGTAACCCCACGCCTTACGCCTATCGAACAATCCGATCTCGATATTGCAGACCCCTTGAAATTTCGTAAAATACTGGATGTCGCGCACGAAGGAGGGTTCCGGTCATACGTTGAATCGATTCATGACTGGCGAGAAGACAGCGATGCCGGTCGCAAGAAAGCCTCAGAAGCCATGGTTAATCTCCAGCGGGGGACATGGGGATCTGGGGAGCCTCCCTACGAAGATCCGTTTATTGCAGGCGCATACCAGATTCAGTACCAGCTAAAGCACTGCGTTATGGCTTTCAGCTTTTGGAATGCTTTGTTCCGGGTTCTGTCCGAAGAAACTCCAATTCCTGACAGGCTGTTCGTTTGCGATGTGGGAGCCGGATCCGATGCAGGACTGATCGGCCTGATGCTTGCTCTTATGGAAAGAGACGTCAATCCGCACGTTCGGTACGTATCCATTGAACCGAGCGACGCAATGTATGAAGCAGGTCGTCTTTTTCGAAAACATTTCGAACCGAAAAGACATCTAGACATTGATGATGAGAGATATAAATGTGAGAACAAATTATTACATCTGGGCGAATTAGAGTCGGATGCAAAAATTGTTACGGCTTTTCATTTGAGCTGGAAATATGGACAATATTATTCAAATTTTAATAATAACAAAGATTCATCTCGCAGTATGAAATTTGTCATGAATAGTATTTGTCCCGATATCTATGCGTGTACCTGTCACGAAAATAAATCTGAAAATTTAGAAAATGCCTTGAATGAATATTCCGAAATTTCGAAGTATAGACGGGAAAAATGTAAAATATCGAATATATCTCGTGGGGCAAAACAACGATCACCAGTTTACTCCGATCTGGTAGACAAATTCGGTTTCTTTTTTCCGCCCGACCACTCTCCTCAGACAATTACAGCGAACAGTCGCTTTAATAACCCCAAGAGCGCCATGCTGCATTATGGCTGGCTTACTGACATGGAAGCGGGATTCGTCCCCGACGACGACCTTCCCTTCTAATCAAGGGGCGTATTGCATGTCGGTCGTCGCCCGGAACCCGCCGGATATACCCCGCTTTGAAGTTCTATCGCTTGACCGTGCGCTCGGAATACCATCGTCCCGCGAACCCCACAGGCAGCGACCATGAGAGAGGTAGTCCAGGCAGAATTATTATTTGAAGGCGAATCCCCGCCTGAACTTCCACGACCGACGCAAATCGGGCAGGCGGCCGTGGAGTATGCCAAAACAGCGGATATCCTGACCAAGGCCACCGGATTCATGGATGCGTACGACTACACGCTCAATCCATATTCCGGGTGCTCTTACGGTTGTACGTATTGCTACGCGGCCTTTTTTTCGCGCAGCCCCGAAAAGCGCGATACCTGGGGGTACTGGGTTCGCGTGAAGGAAAATGCGATCGAGCGTCTGAGGAAAAAGCACCCGGCAGGCAGCCTGAACGGAAAGCTCATTTATATGAGCAGCGTTACGGATCCTTACCAGCCCATCGAACGCAAAGTCAAAATAACGAAGGAATTACTCGAGGTGCTTTCTTCTGATCATAAGCCCCATCTGGTGGTTCAGACCCGTAGCCCGGATATTGTAAGAGATGCCAATCTCTATCGGGAAATAGTGGAAAACGGCGGGAAAGTCCAGATAAATATGACGGTCACTACCGATGACGAGGAAATTCGCAGGCAGTTCGAACCATATTGCCCAGGAAATTCCCGACGGTTGGATGCAATCGGGACGATGAGTGATCAGGGATTTCAGACCTGCGTGACCATGACCCCGCTGATATGGTTGAATGACGCAGAGGTTTTCGCAGAGCAACTCGTCGATACGGGCGTCAAGCGTTTCATTTGCCAGCCTTTTCATTTCAATCGCGGGAAATTCGTTGCCAAAACCAGAGAAGGCGCCTTTCGGTTGATGGCGGAAAAACTCGCCTGTGGCCTTCCTGAATTCCGGGGAAAGTATCTGAAGCGCTACGAGGAGTGGCGCCGTACGCTGGAAAAGCACATGTCGCCTGACTCCGGACTGACCTTGGGGAAAGGTAAGGACGGATTCAGGCCGCCGTTCTGATTAGGGTACCGGCGTGTTCGGGGTCGGATGTTTCGCGAATCCGCTCCGGTCGAAGAGGCTGTGCGGCAGGTGGAAGCGCCGTAGCGGCCGTTCGCGTCCGATGAGTACCGAATCCCAACGGTCCGATTTTACTCCATTTTGGAGTAATTTTTACTCAGAAGGTCTATTGAAGGCGCACTTAATCAGGGTATCCGGAGCGTCATCGCGGCGTGTCTTGTCGTGGCCACAGCGTATGCACCAACGTGTCAACAACCTCTCGCACGTTATCGATCTCTTGCTGCCGGATGGGCGCCCTCTCCACCTGCTCCTCCAATCGGGCCAAGGCCGCCTCGATGTGCGCCTCGTTCGCGGTTTCGGTGAATATCTTCAGGAAACTCCGCCAATGGCGGGCCTCGATACCGGACAGGAGCCGGTTTCCTGCCCGATCCGTGAAGTTGTCCATGATACCCGTCCGGGCGATTCGTCCGAAGTTCCGCCCCGCGTCTTCCTCGGCCTTGTCGGAAATCTCGTCCGTCTTCATGGGGTAGGGATGATCCACCGAGGACAGGATGATCCCGGCGGACTTCTTGTGACGCATCGCGAATTCCCAATGATGATTTCTGTACTCGGCCACGTATCGAGCTAACTCAACGTAGGGCACGGTCAGTTGGGGCACTCCGGATATGACCTCGGACAGGCACCACGGATAGACGACGAAAAGATCGGGATGGCCGCAAGCGGCGGGCGTTGCAAGAAAGCGGAAACTCGGCTCCTTTTCCTTGGCGAGCAGATACCAGCCCTTGAGCTCGATGCCGAGCAGGACATCGGACGGATCGGCTGCGTTCTGAAGGCGCACATCGGGAAAGGTCTGCGGCTGGCGCACGAACGAATACATCGCATAGCGTTCGCCACTGTCCCAAAGCTGGCGCAGCGAGTTGAGCGTATCCACCACGCCTTCCTCGATCGCTGCTCCAAGAAGGGCGTTCAGATTGAAGAGGTCGGTCGCCTGAATGCCCCGAATGACCACATTGGATCGAAAGTTGCTCGGTACGGCAAAGATTGCTTCGCGAACGCGCTCATACAGCGTGTAATGCTCCCACGCCGGGTCGGGTGGGCGCCGAACCGGAGGCGATTTGGAAATCATAGTCTCTATATCAGACGAAGTTGGTCGACGTTCTTAAGCCGAAGGGCAGCGGCGGAAAAGTACTCTGGCAGCAGTTCGGCGGCGAAACAGCGTCGGCCCAGATCGGCTGAGGCTACAGCGGCCGTGCACAGGCCGCCGAAAGGCTCCCACACGATGTCTCCCGGGGCGGAAGACGCTTCGATGGTCCGGCGAATCAGTCGCACGGGTTTTTGGTTGGCATGGATGAAGCCCCCTGATCCATTGGCGTGGCGAACCCTCTCCTTGCCACGCACGGCTCCTTCGTTCCACACGTTTGTGACGCCGAGTTCGAGGTGAAATTTTGACCGCATGCGCGCCCACTCGCGCGCTGTAAGAGGGGCCTTGCCATCCAGGGAAAAATAGGGACGCCCTTCCGAATGACCATGCGTGTTGGCATAGTCCGCGAGGCGCTGAAAGGCTTCCGGCGGAGGGAAGTACCACAAGTGGTCCTGTGTGAGGTATTTTCGAGTTGCGGCGTTTCTGACGTCGCAGGCCTCGTTGGCCCGGTTGAGTGGAAGGCCGCCCCGCGTCCACTCCCAACGTAACCACTTCTTCATCTCGACCTCGCGACCGGAGATCAGAAACCGCGGTGGTCGCACGTACTGGATACATACCTCGGTGGTCACCGGAAATCGCCGCAGCGTCTTCGAATTCGTGTTGCCCGATACGTGCGCGATTCCCTTGTCCCAAACGTTGCAGCCAACGTACTCCCAGCCGAACTCGATGAGCAGTGGATGGACCGTCGCCCATCCGATCTCGGTGTTCCAGAACCAGAGTGTGGTTTCGCCTGTCGCAGCTTCCGACCAGGCTTGCACATGGGGACGATACCAATCGATCAGTCCATCGGACGTGGGGGTATCGCCAGGAAAGCCCGACACCCCGTACGCTCCATCGGACACGATGACGACCGGAGAGGGCCATTGGTCGTACATCTCCAGCACATCTCCCAGGAACACCGTTACCCCGCAGTGCTGCACGGTTTGAAAGGTTCGCGACATCGGTCGGGATGTGCGAGCGCTACTCGATTGTGCGATTAATCCGTTCTCTTTAGCGCGGAAGTTGTTTCCGGGAGCACGAACCGTTTCCGGCGATCTTCGTGGTCCTGGTCCTGTCTTTTTCTTTTCCGGGCTTGTTTGCACTTCTCGCTGAACCGAAAGGGTCATCGTCCACTCTCTGAATTCTGATGCCTGACAGGTTGGAAATCAAGCGAACCGGCATTGCTTATTCCGTGCTTCACAGAACAATCCGCTCTTCTTGCTGGACAGTGCGGGCATTCAGGATGTTCCCTGCTAAATTGACTCTTTGCTAAGAGCTACGGCCTAGCCTGATCGCCATCGGATCGCTGGCTTTCCTGACACATTGCCGCCATGTCCTGACGAATTCGGGACCGCGCCTATCCCACCCACAATATTTCCAAATATTTCCTCCTGCCCTTTGCTTGTACATATTTTATACATATATTTTACCTACGGAAGCTCTGATTAAATCGACAAAGTTCAGAGGCTGCTTAAGCAATGATCGGGTCCTGGAGCGCGCAACAAGGCCATTCAACGCCGAACCGCAAAATCGCAACCGGGAAAAGGGACCTTGGGACGCGCATTCGAACAAAACATAGGGCCCGGGATATCCTGCAAACTCGCGGCCAAC
>JANQSQ010000192.1 GCA_028283985.1 Rhodothermales bacterium
GAATCTTCATTCGGACCTCTCCGTGGTTTTCGGTTCGGATATCCCTAATAAACTCGGGCGTCAGGATCAAATGAACAACCTATTGAGAGATCACACCTAGGCACTCGTTGATGTAAAGAAGAACTTCAATCAAGGAAGCCGCAATGAGATTGGGCGATTCCGCGTCACAGAACATACAGGGCGCCACACACGCTTCTCTTTCTATGAAACCCCGCAAACCGTCATCTTCCACGCAATCGATGCAAACATACTCGTCTTTATGGGATTCCGGGTTGCCGCCCAGACGTTCGTGTATCTCTTTCCAAGAATAATCCATTTTGTATAACGAACGGAACTTCGGACGAAACAAGACCTGCCGACTTTCCTGTCTCTCTTGGAGAATGTCCAGTAAGGATCATTTTTGCACAGATCTCTCCTTCATTCTTCCTCACCCCTTCCCCCCTAACACCACCTCCTCCGCCGGAGCGCGCATGTTGTATTCGTTGCTCATCACGTGCCCGTAGGCCCCTGCGGTAGCGATCAGCATTACGTCCCCCTCCCCGGTGCTCGGAAGGCGTCGCCCGTAGCCCAGCACGTCCCCCGTTTCGCAGATCGGTCCTACCACGTCGGCAGTGATTTCCAGCGGCTCGTCCAGCCGGGACAGGTTGACGATTTCGTGCCAGGCTCCGTAAAGGGCTGGCCGGATGAGCGAGTTCATGCCGGTTTCGATGCCCACATAGCCTGTCGCTCCTTTCCACTTGGTTTGCGTCACGCGGGCCAGTAGCACGCCGGCGCGGGCCACAAGGAAGCGCCCCGGTTCCATCCAGAGTTCCACGTCCGGATGCTCCTGCTTGAAGGCGTCGAGGGTTTCCGCGATGTCGATCATGTCCGGTTCCGGCGCGTTCCGCCGCTCCGAAACGGGAAGCCCCCCTCCCACATCGAGGATGCGAGCATCTGGAAAACGATCCCGCAGCGAGGCAAGAAACATGGCGGATTCGGCCCAGGTGTCCGGCGCAAAGATGCCGCTGCCTACATGGGCATGGAATCCGACGATGCGTACATCCGCTGCATCCGCAAGCTGCGCAAGGCGCTCCAGCTCTTCCGGCGCCACGCCGAACTTGCTCTGCGATCCGGCTGTCTGCACGTACTTGTGATGCCCGCGGCCCCGCCCCGGGTCCATGCGCACGAGGAGGTCCCTTCCGCGGAACACATCGGGCCATGCTTCCAGCGGATAGATGTTGTCCAGCGTAACGTACGCGTCCAGTTCGTACCCCTCGGCGTATTCTCCCCTCGGCGCGAAATTGGGGGTGAACAGGATGCGCTTCCGGTCGATGTCCGGGAAGAGATCAATCAGAAACCGGATCTCGTTCGGCGACACACACTCGAATCCGATACCCGCTTCGTGGAAAAGACGAAGGATGTCGGGGTGCCCGTTCGCCTTTACGGAATAGAACACGCGATCCAGGGCGCCGATCGACAGCACCCGCTGCAACGATTCCCGCAACGTGTTCTCGTCGTATACGTAGACCGGGCTCGTTTTGGCGGCGATGGCCAGCAGCTCCTCCCGGCGGCTCTGCCACCAGGCGGTCCGGCTTGGCGGTTCTTCACCCGACGCTTCCATCAATTCCCGCCAGTCGGGTCCGATCAGCGCGTCCGGCTCCCGCTTTCCGAAGAACTGCGCGTGCAGTTTGCGCATCAGGCGGCGGGCCTGATCTTCGTCCACCACAAAGCTGAAGTTCAGATCGCCGGCCGCCTGGGAGACCTGGTGGACCTGCTGTTCGTGAAACACCTCGAACGCGGCCCCCATCTCGTGGAGTATCGACCGGATGTTGCGTCCGATCAGGCT
Organism: Rhodothermales bacterium; assembly: GCA_028283985.1. GTDB lineage: Bacteria > Bacteroidota > Rhodothermia > Rhodothermales > VXPQ01 > VXPQ01. The sequence continues at coordinate 1,826 of JANQSQ010000192.1, forward strand.
CACGATAGCGCAGGGGCCGATCTGCCGGGCGGTGCAATATTTGTTCAGCGCATGGAGCAGGGCATCCATACGCGCCGTTTCGAGGGCGTTTGCGTTGCGGTCCAGCGAGACGGTGACGTTCGTTTCGGAAGTGGCCACCAGGTCGATCGACAGGCCGTGTTCCTTGAACGTGGCGAACACATCGGCGAGGAAGCCGACCTCCTGCCACATGCCCGGCGATTCCATGGAGATCAGCATGACGCCGGTCTTTGTGGCGATCGCCTTGATTTGCGCGCCGAAGTCGGAAGTGTCGTCGGAAATGACGGTTCCCGGCAGGTCGGGAGCGCTTGTACATTTGATATGAATCGGGATGCGTTGCCGCTGCGCCGGTTCGATGGAGCGGGGATGCAGGACCTTCGCGCCCATCGTCGCCAGTTCCTGCGCCTCGGCGTAGTCCAGTTGGCGGAGCAGGCGCGCCGAAGGAATGTCGTGCGGGTTCGCGGTGAACATGCCCGGCACGTCGGTCCAGATTTCAATGCGTTCGGCGCCGATTACGGCCCCAAGACAGGAAGCGGAGGTGTCGGAGCCGCCGCGACCGAGCAGGACCGTCTCTCCGGCCTTGTTCGAAACGATGAAACCCTGCGTAATGACGAGGTCTCCGGGGGTGCGGCTCAGGTCTTCCTGGAGTGCGGTGTCCGGATCGAACCGGCACATGGCCGACAGGTATTGCCGCCGTTCCGGAAGCAGGCGGCGCTCGTCCGCGCGCAACATTTCGCGGGCGTCCCGCCAGACGGGATCGAGTCCCCGGGACGCCAGGAAGGCGGCGCCCAGTTTCGTGGACATGAGTTCGCCGAGCGCCAGCAGCCGGGCATGGAGCCGCGGACCGGCTTCGCGAGTGAGCGAGGCGCCCATGGCGAGGCGCTCCAATTCGGCAAGGTCTTCTTCCAGCAGGGCCGTTCCGTCTATGTCGAGGTCGGCGGC
>JANQSQ010000235.1 GCA_028283985.1 Rhodothermales bacterium
CGCAACGCTATCTTGTCTGTCTTGGCCGACGACAACATTATTCGTCGATCCGAAGCAGGCGGCTGGGACGTTACGAATCTCGGTGCGTTGCTTTTTGCCAAGAGATTATCTGATTTTGGAGGCTTGGGGCGTAAAGCTGTGCGCGTGATCCAGTATAGAGGCGCCGGACGAACCGAGGCTATGAAAGAACGAGAGGAGGTGAAGGGGTATGCGTGCGGCTTTAATGAATTGATTAGCTACATCAGCGCCATTCTGCCCTCCAATGAAATAATCAATCGGGCTTTGCGGACGACACTGCCCATGTTTCCGGAAGTGGCTGTACGGGAATTGGTGGCGAATGCACTCATTCACCAGGATTTTTCAATCACTGGCGCCGGGCCAATGTGCGAGATTTTCGACGACCGCATTGAAATCACCAATCCCGGAGAACCCCTTGTGGCCACAGAACGCTTTGTGGATACCCCGCCGAAATCGCGTAACGATGCGCTTGCTTCGCTCATGCGGCGGCTTGGCTTTTGCGAGGAACGCGGCAGCGGGGTGGACAGAGTTGTAACGGAGATAGAAATTTTCCAGCTTCCGGCGCCGCTTTTCGAGGCGCCGGAGGGATTCACCCGCGCTGTTTTGTTTGCGCATAAGCCTCTCGCCAAAATGGACAAAGCGGAGCGTATGCGGGCTTGCTATCTGCACGCCTGCCTGAAATACGTTATGCGCGATTTCCTTACCAATGCTTCCTTGCGAAAGCGTTTCGGCGTGGAAGAGGGGAATAAGTCCACCGTATCTCGCTATATCAGAGAGGCGGTAGAGGGAGATTTAATCAAGCCATACGATCCCGGCGCGTCTCGCAGGATGATGCGATATGTCCCTTTTTGGGCCTGATTTTAATTGATCGTATACGAAAACGCAGATTTCATATTGACATAATGCGTTGGGAGACAAAGAGTTTTTTAATTGACGGGTAATTGATCGCAAGCTCTTCCAGACAGCGCGATGCCGTGCTCCAAACGGGTTCCATACGTTCGCTTCGCGAGTCGAAATAATGCGCCCGGGTACGAATATCCCGATGCGGCTTGACGATGCATGAGGAAGTGGATTATACTTTCCGGCAACTATCCGCTATGTTCGTTGGGGAATCTTCCGGGAGTATGAAACCTGTCACTGTGCTCACGATCAACGGCGGCGGCATGCGCGGGCTCTACGCAACGTACGTGCTGCACACGCTTGCGAAGCGTTTCGCCACTCGCCGGGAAGTGAACGGGCTCGATATCGGCAAGGGTTTCGATCTGGTCGTGGGAACCAGCACCGGCGCGATTCTGACGGCCGGTATCGCGGCAGGCATTCCTCTCGAGCGGATTATGGCCCTGTACAAAGAGGCGGGTCCGCAGATATTCAAAGACCCGGTGCCGCCTTATGACAAATCGCTCAAGCTTTCCCGGCGAATCAGCTTTTACCACTGGTTGTGGCGACATCGCCGCCGGGCCGGAAATTCCAACGAGAAACTGGAATCCGCGCTTCGCGATACGTTCGGGGAACTCACGTTCGGTGAACTCTACGAGCGGCGCGGCATCGGGGTCTGTGTCCCGGCCACGTCCTATCTGCACCACACGCCGCGCATATTCAAGACGCCGCACATCCCGGACAAACAACGGGACAACGATGTCTTGTTGGCGGACGCCTGTCTGGCCAGCAGCGCGGCGCCCATCTATCTTCCGCTCGCATCCATCAAAGCGGATGGGCTGGAAGACCAGATATACGCCGACGGCGGCTTGTGGGCCAACAACCCCGTGCTCATCGGGCTTTTGGAGGCGTTAGCGGTTTCGGCGCCCAGACAGCCGGTAGTCATCCTGTCGGTTGGAACCTGTCCTCCGCCCTCAGGGACGCTGCCGCCGGAAAATCTCGATCAGGGCGTTGCGGAGTGGCGAAGCGGCATCCGCGTCATGGAATTGGCGATGAACGTGCAGGTGTATGCCGCCTGTAATGCGGTGCTCCGTCTTGTGGATCAACTGAATCGCCTTAAAAAACGGGTACACATTCTCCGCTGCGAGGAGTCTATTCCGTCCTCGAAGCAAGCCGAACTGCTTCAGCTCGACTCGGCTTCGCAGGATGCCCTGGACCTGATGAAGCGCCTCGGAAACAAGGATGGCCACGACACCTTTCGCTGGTGCCAGGCGCCTGTCGGGGAAGACGGTAAGTTGCTGGACGATATTTTTGATCGGATGCCGGCGTATGAGGCGTTGTGAGGGGGTGTTGACTTGCCGGTGGGTTAGGAAGGCACCATGCGTTACGGCTTGTTTTCCGTTGCGAAATCAGGCAAATTTGGCTATCTTCACAGCCATGAACCGTTGACGGGGGATGCTTCTGTATTCCTTGTGCGCTGTCCGCTGCACCACGAAGCATAGCAAATCGAGCGGCTCCGTGATTGGGCTGAACGTGGATTCAACGGGGCATGATACAACCGGCGGCACGGGATTAGATCGTGCTGACAGCACAGGAGAAAAGTTACTTTCTTAATCTCTTGAGGCTATAGAGATGGCACGCGGCGACCTACTGGTTTCGCTTTTGCAGGCCAGCACGGAAGGTGATCTCAAGAAGGTGCGTTCCACTGCCGAGGCTATCATCGCCGACGAGCGTGTAAAGAACCATCACATCCTCGCTGATCGGCTGACGCGGGCGATGGCTAACGGGAACCACCCTCGAAAGATGGAATTTGCGGGCGGCTCGCGACAGCGTTGGAGAGATTACGCAATCGAGTTTGTTCCTCGCAGGAGACTGGAGGATATTGTCCTGCCGGACATTACGCGCCAAGCCTGCCGCGAACTTATTGAAGAGCAGCATCGCGCTTCCGTATTGCGCGCCCATTCGCTGGAGCCGCGCCATCGCGTGCTCCTGATCGGTCCCCCAGGCAACGGAAAAACTTCGCTCGCCGAAGCTATCGCCGAATCACTTGCCGTTCCGTTCATCATGGTTCGTTACGAGGCTGTGATCGGGAGCTACCTGGGGGAGACGGCATCGCGTCTGAAACACGTCTTCGATTATGCGCGCACCACGCCGTGCGTCCTTTTTTTCGATGAGTTTGACGCCATTGCAAAAGAGCGTGGGGACACCCATGAAACCGGTGAGATCAAGCGCGTAGTTACGTCACTTCTCATGCAGGTAGATGCTCTGCCGAGTTACACGGTTACGATCGCGGCAACGAATCATGCCGAGTTGCTGGATCGCGCTGTATGGCGCCGATTCCAAGTACGCTTCGAACTCAAGGCTCCCAGCGAGCGCGAATTGACAAAGTACTTTGACACGTTTGTGAAAACGTTTGATCGGCCGCTGGGATATTCAGCGGCTACGCTGGCTTCTCATTTGGGTGATGTGAGCTATGCCGAAGCCGAGGAATTCTGTCTGGATGTCCGACGTCGCATCGTACTCGGGATGGGGGATAACAGTGCGAAGCAAGAAGTAGGAAATGCGCTGAAACTCTGGAAGGAACGAGGTAAAGCCTCAGAAGAATAAGTAACCCAACTGATGGCTGATTTTCCTCTGCTCCGCCTTCCACCTCCATGGAAGGGGTCTCGTTCGGTGGGATCGCCCGTATACGTGCCTCCCCCAAATCATCCGTCACGCGAGCGCCAAGGCGAGCGCTTCGGGCCTGTTTTTCAGCGATTGACGGATGTGCTGAATTCTGATCAGGATCTACTAACTCTTCGCAATGATCCAACGGGATTGGCGCCGGAACGAGCCCTTGTTTTTGAAATCGCAGGATCACTGAGCGATTTTGCTACCGCAACACAAAAGATCCCTGGGCTTGAATATCTGGGGGAAGACGAGATTGAGTTCGAACCGGACGATGACTTTTGGATCTCTGATACGCGCCAAGGTAAGGAAGGGCAACGACGTAAGGACAAATTAATCACTGGGCGTCTGTATCTGGTAATGCCCGATGTACGAGCACTAAAAGAGATATTGTCTCTTTGGCGGCGCTATCAGGCTGGTGAGAGCCTTGGCCATGGCTATACGCCTTGGTATAATCTGTTTAATCAACTCAAGGATGTTCGAGCATGGGGCCCTGAAGATCGTCTTACTCAGCAAGACATTCAGTTCTTTCAGGAGATCGTGGACAGTAGTCCCAGTGAACTGGTTCGAGCGGAGATAGAACTCTGGAGTTATCGGGATCGTGATCGGGGTCGCAAGGCGCTCAATCGTTTGAATCAGGTTATAAATGGTGCAAATGGCTCTGTAATTACCACTGCATCCATTCCTGAGATAGCCTATGATGCCGCCCTTGTCGAAATACCGATCCATGAAATGGAACGGCTCATTCGCCGGGAAGAAGTGGCGCTTGCCCTATGCGACGATATCATGTTCGTTCGGTCTCAGGCCTTTGCATCTTCTCTTCCCGCAAGCGAAGAATCGGAGACGGGGGAAGATACTGATGGACTGCCTCCGCTACCACCCGGTTCTGTTCCCATAGCGGCGCTTCTTGATGGGGTTCCCGTCCAACGTCATCGCTTACTCGACGGCCGGCTTATGATCGACGATCCAGACGCTCTTGATCGAAACAGTGTAGTTGCACGTCGTATTCATGGTACCGGGATGGCTTCGTTGATTATACATGGGGACCGCAATGTTGGCGAACTGCCCATTACGCGCCCTCTTTACCTTCGGCCGGTGCTCTACGCACCATCTGACGAACAAGAAGAGAGTTTCCAGCCCGGCCGGTTACTGATCGACACCATTTATCGTGCCGTATTGCGCCTCAAGGGGAGCGAAAGCAACGAGCCGCCAATGGCTTCTGAGGTGTTTCTCATAAACTTGTCCCTGGGCGATACACGAAGACCGTTCGCAGGGCCAGTCAGCCCGTGGGCGAGGCTTCTGGACCACTTGGCCTACAAGTACAACATTCTTTTTTTGGTGAGTGCAGGTAATATAACCGCCCCGCTTGATATCCCCGGATTCAGCCATTGGAGTGATTTTGAAGATGCGTCACCGTCAGATCGTGAACATGCAGTGATTGAGGGTTTGGCTGAAGAGCGTCCCCACAGGACTTTATTGTCGCCCGGCGAAGCCATGAATGTGATAACCGTTGGGGCGTGCCATGACGATGCGCATCCTACAGAGGACGCACAGCACAGTCTCGTACGACCGTACGATGATCCGCTGTTACCCAATGTCAGTTCTGCGATGGGACTTGGGCATCGAAAGGTGGTCAAGCCTGATATCCTGATGCCGGGTGGTCGGGAGCATATGCGTTTTGTCAGAAGTGGAGATCAACTCACAATCAAACCTGCGGTACCGGGCCGATATTTTGGGATCCGAGCTGCTGCCCCTGATGCAGCCGGGAGCATTAATCAGGAACATTATCTGAGCGGCACGAGCGTGGCCACGGCTCTTGCTACGCGAGCTGCCCATCAACTCTTCGATGCGCTTATGCGGACGGACAACGGGGCTATTCTCGCCGATGCCGATCCGAAGTATTACGCTTCCGTCGTACGAGCGTTACTTGTGCATCGGACCAGTTGGCACGATGCTGTCTTTGAACTGGGGGATATTTTCGGTCCATCTGATCCTCATCAACATATTGCCAGAAAAGACAATGTCACTCGCCTGATGGGCTATGGGGTACCTCGAGTAACAGAGGCCATGGAGTGTACCGCGAATCGGGCCACACTCATAGGGTATGGAGATATCTCTGGAGATCAAATGGCCTCCTATCATGTACCTCTTCCGCCGAGTCTTGAGCGAGTGAAGGAACCGCGTGCGGTGACCGTCACCCTGGCGTGGTTTTCACCCGTGAACGTCAGTCACAGGGCGTATCGAATGGCCAACCTCGAAGTAACAGGGAAATTCGAGGACGGTATTGTAACTGGACGTGAGCAGAAACAGCCATCCCATGCATCAATTCCGCGCGGATCACTGTTTCACCAGAGGTGGGTTGGCGAAAAGGCAAAAACGTTTGCAGATGATGGGTATCTGATGTTTGATGTAATTTGTAAGGAACCGGCAGGGAGGATCGACAGCCCTATTTCATATGGACTAATCGTTACGATCGAGGCCGGTGAACACATTCCTGTTTATCAGGAGGTTCAAGCCCAGTTAGTTATCCGGCCAAGGGCGTAATTATTATCCTTGATAGCCATTGATCCTGTTTCAAGTCCTCTCTCAGCCCCCACAACCGTGAGCGATCTTAACATCAGCAACTTCATTTGGGGGATTGCCGACGACGTACTCCGCGATGTGTACGTGCGTGGGAAATACCGCGATGTGATCTTGCCCATGACGGTGATCCGTCGGCTCGATGCGGTGCTGGAGCCGACCAAGGAGGCGGTTCTTGCAATGAAGGAGCAACTGGATGCCGCGGGCATTACGAACCAGGACGCGGCCTTGCGTAAGGCGGCGGGCGAAGCCTTTTACAACACATCCCCTTTCCGGCTTCGGGATCTGGTTCATCGCGGCAGGCAGCAGCAACTGAAGGACGATTTTCAGGATTATCTCGAAGGCTTCTCGCCGAACGTGCAGGAAGTGCTGAGCAAGTTCAAATTCTACAACCAGCTTCCCACGCTCGTCGAGGCCGACGCCCTCGGCTTTCTGATCCGGAAGTTTCTCGATCCATCAATCAACCTGAGTCCCCGGCCCGTCCTGAATGCCGACGGCAGCGTCCGCCTTCCGGGACTCGACAACCATACGATGGGGACGATTTTCGAGGAGTTGATCCGGCGGTTCAACGAGGAAAACAACGAGGAAGCCGGCGAGCACTTCACCCCTCGCGATGTCGTGGAACTCATGGCGCATCTCATCTTTCTGCCTGTCGCCGACAAAATTCAGAATGCTCCTTATCTGGTTTATGACGGTGCTTGCGGCACTGGAGGAATGCTCACGGTGGCCGAAGACACGCTGCAAAGACTTGCCAAAGAGCACGACAAGAACGTTTCCATTCACCTGTTCGGGCAGGAAATCAATGCCGAGACCTATGCGATCACCAAGGCCGATCTGATCTTGAAAGGCGAGGGCAGCGAAGCGGACAACATGAAATTCGGCTCTACGCTGTCCAGCGATGCTTTCCCGAACCTGGAGTTTGATTTCATGCTGTCGAATCCGCCGTACGGCAAGTCATGGAAGAACGATCTGGAGCGGATGGGAGGCAAGAAGGGCATGCTTGACCCGCGCTTCGTCATTGAACACGATGGCAACCCGGAGTATTTGCTTATCACCCGTTCGAGCGACGGCCAGATGCTGTTTCTGGCCAACATGCTCAGCAAGATGAAGCATGGAACGAAACTGGGCAGCCGCATTGCGGAGGTGCACAACGGCAGTTCGCTGTTCACCGGCGATGCCGGGCAGGGAGAAAGCAACATTCGCCGCTGGATCATCGAGAATGATTGGCTGGAGGCGATTGTAGCGCTGCCGCTCAACATGTTCTACAACACGGGCATTGCGACGTATATCTGGGTGCTTAGCAACCGGAAACCTGCGCACCGAAAAGGGAAGGTGCAACTCATCGACAGCACCAAGTGGCACGAACCGCTGCGCAAGAACCTCGGTAAGAAGAATTGTAAACTCTCTGGGGAGGACATTGAGTGCATCAGCCGGGCGTTTCTCGATTTCGAGGAAACCGAGGAATCGAAGATTTTTCCGAACGAGGCCTTTGGCTACTGGAAAGTAATTGTCGAGCGGCCCTTGCGGATCGCAGGCGCGGAAGCGGGCCGGAAGTACACGGCTGCGGAGATCAGAGTGCTGAAGGAAAATGGCGAGCGCAGCGAGGATGCGCCGCCTATTGTCAAGAAGATCCATCGCAAGGGTGTCGAGCCGGATCCGCTTCGCGGGCTGTTCGAAGAGACCGTAAACGGAAAGCCCGCCGTCGTGGAATACGAGCCGGATTCGGACTTGCGCGATACGGAGCAAATCCCGTTATTGGAAAGCGGAGGAATCGAGGCGTTCTTGCGCCGGGAGGTGCTACCCTATGCGCCCGATGCCTGGTACGACCCGGATAAGGTCAAGATCGGCTACGAAATCAGTTTTACAAGGTACTTCTACAAACCGGAACCCATGCGACCGCTGGAGGAGATACGGGCGGATATTTTGGCGCTGGAGGCAGAGACGGAGGGGTTGGTGAGGGAGATTTTTTGCGCTGACGAACAATAGGAAACCACGTGATGACCGAGATCATTTTCGAGATTACCGAAGACGAAGCGGACGGCGGATACTCGGCCAGCGCTCTGGGGTACGGCATACACACCCAAGGTGATTCGCTCGACGACATTCGCAGGAACGTCAAGGAAGCCGTGGACTGTTACTTCGACGAAAGCATGCCGCGACCGAAGTTGATTCGACTTCACTTCGTGCGGGACGAGGTTCTGGCGGGATGAAGCTGCCCCGCGATATCAGCGGCGCGACTTTGCAAGCGTCGCTTCGACGCTTGGGGTATGAGACTGTGCGGCAACGGGGCTCCCATGCACGGGTCACGACGCAGGTCAACGGCGAGCATCATGAAGTGATTCCCATGCACAATCCGATCAGGGTGAAGACCCTGTCGAGTATCCTGAAAAGCATCGCCAGACACCACGAAATGACCGTCGAGGAGCTTCTCCGCGAACTCGACCTGTGAATTCATACGCGAATACAGGAAACCCTTGCAATATAAATCCTTGGTATTTAATTTAAATCATAGGGGGTTTATTTCAAATACCTAGGAATTAGTCATGACCAAGAGTCAGCATTTGTGGCTAAGGGCGACCAGGTTGCTTTCAGACCCGGAATTTTTCGATGGGGAACGCGAGCGGGTTTTGACAGACTATCCACTGCTCAATTCGTATGGCTTGGGACAAGTATGGCGTCCCCGTCGTATTGTTTCGGCGGATAGCACGCGCTCGGTGCGCCGGGAGACGGAGTGTATTCCGGCTGATCTGGGTGCGGCGCGGGACGATTTGCGAGCAGGAGGGCGGCACGAGCGGGGTATTCGCAACACGCTGGAGTACTTCGTTGATGCGCGGGTTTCCGTGAGCTATCGCCTGAAGGGATGTGGCTGGGCGCGCCAGTTCAACGGTCCGGCTCCGCCGAAACGTTCGAGTTATGCGCCCAAGCACGAAGTAGAGTCGTATTTGCGCGAGATGGATGCGTCTCGCGAGCAAAATGAGGGGAGCGCCGAGAGCAATCGCTATACGTCCAATGGGGCGTTTATTTGCGCGGCCCTCATGGCCGGATTGCGAATATGGTCGTATCGGGGTTCGGTAAATCCCGATCTCCGTGTGGGTAAGCCCTGGGCGGTTGCCGGCCTGCAACCGGAAGATTATAGCCATCCCGACGATGAACGCATGGCGAAGTTTTGGCGGTGGGTCGTGCAACAGGACGTCGGTAATCCCGGGATTGAGGATTTTATTGCCGACACGGTCGATCTCCTGTATAGCGGTGCGGACTTGAAGCGGTTACAGGCGGGGATCACGGGGGCCTGTTTCGAGGCGCGGGAGACGTATGACCGTCTGCGGCGGGAATTCGGCTTTCCGCCATCCGGGAAAACGGCGCGGTCCCGGTTGGGTTTCATGGCCGGACAGATCGAAGTCCCTGACGATTTCGACAGCATCGGGGATTCCGAGATAGGCAGGATGTTCGGGGGAGCGGCGTGAGATTTTGCCTGGATACCCATCTCTTGCTGTGGGCGGCGGGCGACCCGAACCGGCTGACCCCGGAATCCCGCGATCTGCTTGGCGATCCCGCCACGGAGTTACTGTTCAGCACGGCAAGCATCTGGGAGGTCGTCATCAAAAACGCGCTCGGCAGAAGCGACTTCCGCGTTGATCCGGGGCAATTGCGCGATGGCCTGATGCAAAACGGGTACAGCGAACTTGCGATTCGATCCGAACACGCTCTCGCAGTCGGCCTGTTGCCACCCATTCACACGGACCCCTTCGACCGCATACTTATTGCTCAGGCGCAGGTTGAAAACATCACGCTGCTGACCACCGACAGCAAAGTAGCCCACTATCCCGGCCCCATCCGGGCAGTCTGATGGAGCGTATTAAGCCCTATCCTGCCTATAAGGCCTCTGGCGTGGAGTGGCTGGGGGAGGTGCCGGC
>JANQSQ010000262.1 GCA_028283985.1 Rhodothermales bacterium
GACTCTGCTGCTTGCACCGCAGCATCTCTTATCTCGATATCGTCTGTAGCTAACGCATTGCGCACGAGCTCGGCGCGCCATGCGGCTGTACCTATATGCGCTTGACGTCCTAAACAGCGCAAAACCGAGGATGCAAAATTCGGGCGTTCCGTATCCAGGGAAAAGGCGCTAAGCCAATCGAGAATACCTTGACTTCCACTGGACCGGAGCACATTTTCGATGATCTGATCGGCCGGATGGTTCATTCCATCCTCAAAGGGTTCGATCTCAAAGGCACTCCGCAACCTGTGCGCAAGCTGCTCCCGCTCCAGGATGACGGCGGGATTGGCCCTGGGCGAGATGATCTTGAAGCCGTTATCACGGAAAGTCACTGTATTACTCAAGTATGTGCAGGGTCGCAGCATCTTTCAGGAATAGAACGATAGAGCGGTTCGAGCGAACCGGTCTTCTTTTCAGCATCTATGGACAGCATAGAGTTCTATTGCCAAGCAACCTGCCATGAACATTGGGCTGATACCTCTTGAGCATCCCATTCTCATCGCGCGTCGAGTAGACTTTACCTCGCGGCTTGTCAATCAGACCCTTGGTTCCAAAATCCTTCTTCAAATCCTTATCGTTCGAATACAATAAACGGGCGCCGCTGATTCGGGCCAAGGCTATAACATGTGGGTCATCCGATGTACACAAGCCTTCTTTGTCAAGTCGATCTGTCTCTGTATCGACTTTCTTCTCCGATATGATCCTCATCCTTCCCGCATTTTGAAGTTCTAATGCCAATTTTCTGAAACCCCTCGAACCCCTAAGAAATTCACGATGAAGCTCGCCTCCAACAATCAGGCGTCCGCTTCCTGTGGTGAACCAATCGAAAAACCTCTCACCGACTTCTGGACGATTAGCGCCAAACACCTCGGAGAGACAATTTGTATCAAGAATGCCGCACATTACTAAAATCCCAAAGACCGCCTGGTCTCCTCGAGAAAAAATTTCCGGTAGTTCGGTGGTGCGTTCAGAATATTGCCTTCTTCGTCGATTCGCAGAGAATGAATTGTTACGTCCAGATCGCCGCGATCAAAGAAAAGGATAGATACATCTTCCGGTTTCAAGGGGGTCGTCCCGTCGCGAATATCCATCCGAACCCGGTCCAACAGATGATCGCTGTGCGTCTCGACGATCAATTGGCGCTGTGGTGCAATGCGGCAGAACAAACTGCCCAGCGCAGCCTGGGCGCTGGGATGCAGATGCACCTCCGGCTGCTGTAACAAAAATGCAGGTGATGCATCCGGACGCAGTAGTTCAGTTATGATGGGCAATGCCTGGCTGACGCCGTAGCCTACGTCAATCAGATTGCGCTGTGGACCTTTCAGCCTCCCTTTGCTCCCGTACTTTTTTATATGTACTTGAAAAGGCCCGCCCTCGCGTTCCCCAAGCGGCTTGACCGTAATCTCGTCGAAAAGACCAGATTCTTGTCCGAAATTTTCGAGGGCTGCCTTGAACGTTGCCCATTGCTCCTTATCCTGCAAATACATGCTCGCAAGAAACATGGGAATGTGATCTCCGCCCGGATCGCGCGTCGTGCGGGCAGGATCATACGTCCGATGCGGCTTGGAACGAACCGGCGCACTGGCGTACGGACGCTCTCCATAATAGTCCCAATCTCTATGTCTAAAACCTTCGGCCAGTTTTCTCAATTGCTCCAAATCTTCATCCGTAGGTAAATCCGAGCCTTGCAGTATAATGGGCTTTGCCTCGCCTTCTTGATCGCCAAACGCCTTGTTAAAAACTGCAAAAGAAATAATAAATATCACATGGGCATCAATAACCGCTGGCCCGGACAACATAGTGGGAATTCCCCACGCTCCTCGCGCTGTTCCGAATTCAGCTTTCAAAGCTTTTGCTCCAACTTGGATTTCGCTCCAAACATCGTTCCGGGCAAGCCGCATTTTCACAGGAGCAGGCACCGTCCCCTTCTTTTTGAAAGTAACGTCAAAGTGATAGGTATGACCGTTGACGGCGCGGCGGTTTTTCCTTCGAATAGATGCAGGGTTAATGCTGAACCCTGCATCAAAGGTCGTCGCCCGTCCCCCTTTGCCTGCCCGGTAGTAGGCAATATCGTCAAAACTCCCAAGGTCGTACGGGGCTTCCTTGAAATCCGGATCATGCTGCGCGAAAGCGACATCCCAAAGGGCGCGAATCATCGCCAGAAAAGACGTTTTTCCCGTGCTGTTCTCACCCACCAGCAAAGTAAGCGGCGCCAGACGAGCAGTCTGCTCCTCGCGAAAACAGCGAAAATTTTTGAGCGTTATCTGATTCATTCGTTATATATAGCTCTCCTTGGGCTTAGCCGTACGAGAACCAGCAGGCCATGCTTGAGCGCGCCCAAGTTACCACTCCTGAACATCAAGTCCTATACCGCGTCCGGATCAACGCCTCACTCGCAGACACCCCCATTCCCATCCACCCCTACTTCTCGTCTCTACACCAACTACAACCTGTCAGGTGCGCACCCATCGCGCACAAAAGCAGCGGCAGCGCAGCGTCGATGATGATCCATGTGAGCGAAACCGCCTGCGGGCCTATGGCCGTGAATTCGGGACTGTGGAGGTTGAACCAGTTCCAGAAGAACATAATCCCGATGAAGAAGGCGCCGAAATACAGCACGTTCGCGCAAAGGTATTCGCGGGTAACCGGCTCGCTTCCCCCTTCGCTGCACACGCGTTTCATGCGGAGGTGGCCAAACAACATGGTCAGCAGGAGGGCCACTGCCATGCATGGATTCAGGATATTCCAGAACGCGCTGTACGGCTGCGCTTCGGTGGACACGTGATAGAGCGGCTCCACGACGGTATGCGCGCCAACCGCGACGCCTACCAGAAGGAGATATACGCCCACGATGCGTTTGAGAGTACTCATGATTCCATCCGTTTATAATGATTCCAGGGTATAGGGGAATATAGATATGAGTACGGAAAAAACCCCGGAACCGCAACGCGGAACCGTATCACTCCTGCGCGCAGAGTTGCAACCCGTCGAACCGTTTCAGCACGGGGCGAATATCCCGGTCGAACTGCCGGGGGCACCGGAAACGCAGCCGGGCGACAGGGATCGGATCCCCGGATGCTTCCTCGTCTGCCGGCCCCCCGTTTCGGGCGTACAG
>JANQSQ010000267.1 GCA_028283985.1 Rhodothermales bacterium
AGCACGAACTGGTTGCACATGAACTTGCCGTTGTACTCGCCGAGCGCTCCTTCGGCAGGGGCATAGCCGGGATAGGGGGCATACTGGCTGCGCGTCCACTCCCATACATCGCCGTAGAGTTGCCGCAGCGCGGCGGCCCCGGCGCCGGTGGATCCATTCGTTCCGGCCGAGCTCCGCGGACGGGCAGGACGGGGATGCATGGGGGCGTCTTCCAGAAAATGCGCGTCCTCAACGGACGGGGAGCATGCGGACGCCGCCGCCTCCCATTCCTGTTCCGTGGGAAGCCGGGCGCCTGCCCAGCGGGCATAGGCATCCGCTTCGAAATAACTGATGTGCGCGGCCGGTTCGTCCGGGGCCACGGGTTTCATGCCACCCAGCGTGTAGGTCCACCAGGCGCCGTCCCGCCGCTCCCAGTAGAAGGGTTCGGTCCATCCGCGTTCCCGGACGGCGGCCCACCCCATCGACAGCCACCACTCGGAACGCCGGTAGCCGTCGTCTTCCATGAACGCCATGAACTCGGCATTCGTGACGGGCTGGTCGGCCAGAAGAAAATCCTCCAGGAAACACCGGTGCCTCGCCCCCTCGTTGTCGAAGGCGAACCCGCCCCCGGCATGGCCGATCTCGTATATCCCCGCCTCGAACGGAACCCAGGTCAGGGGCGCGGTATCCCCCGCTTCGTTTTCGAAGGCCTCGTAGACGGGACGCAGCGGATTCACCGAAAGCACATGCTTGATATCCGTCATAATGAGTTCCTGGTGCTGCTGCTCGTGCTGCATGCCCAGCTCGATAACCGGAGCGGCCTGCTGCGCAACATCCGGGTCCGCCTGTTCCATGAACCGGAGCAGGCGCTCGTCCACATGGCGCCGGTACGCCATCACCTCGGCCACCGTAGGCCGGGAAATGTACCCCCGCCGGTCCCGGCAGTGCCGCTCCCCCGCCTGCACGTAATAGGAATTGAAGAGATAGGGATACCCCTCGTGGTACAAGGCATACGACGGATCGAAACTCCGGAGTGCGAAGGTCTCGAAAAACCAACTCGTATGGGCAAGGTGCCATTTGGTCGGGCTCACGTCCTCCATCGTCTGGATGACGCAGTCTTCGATCGCAAGGGGTTCGACCAGACGCTCTGTGGTCCGGCGTATGCGGCGATAGGCTTTGGCAAGGCGTCCGAGCGAATAGCCGGGTTCCTCCCGGGTCCCGGCGGCGCCGCGCGCTATATCCGGTGAAACAACGGGCATACGAACACCTCTCGGAATATGGAATCGGAATACCTGAAGGATACGCGTATTTTACGGGATGTGCATAAATCGTTCAACCTGATTGTACAAGTGGTACAGAATACTCTGCTCAAAACCACTTCGCGTTCGCAAGTACAGGAGGTCATGGATAGTCTGATTCCATCGTTGAAATCAGCGGAAAACACTGTGGATTCGGGGCGTCGCGGTCAGGAAGCGCCCTGCGGGAGGCTGCGAGGACTTAATCGGAGTATCCTATAGCCCATGCCGACGATCCGATCCAAC
>JANQSQ010000282.1 GCA_028283985.1 Rhodothermales bacterium
GCTTCTTGCCGCCGCGCATCCCCCCGGCGACTTCTTCGATCAGATCCGTGATCAGCATACCTGTCGGATACTCGTACACGCCGGGGCGCTCGACATGCCCCGATATGCCGTAGAGCACCGGGCCGGGGTGTTTTTCCGGACCGATGCCCGCAAACCATTCGGCGCCCCGGTTAATGATAAGGGGCGCACAGGCCAGGGTCTCCACGTTATTGACCGTGGTCGGACAGCCCCAGAGTCCCTTTTGCGCGGGAAACGGCGGTTTGATGCGCGGATAGGCGCGCTTTCCTTCGACGGACTCGAGCAAGCTGGTCTCTTCCCCGCAGATGTACGCGCCCGCTCCCTTGTGGATGATGATCTCGCTGGAAAAATCGGTCCCCAGAATCCGTTTGCCGACATAGCCTTCCGCATAGAGCTTCGCCAGTTCATGTTCCATATGGCGAATCCAGTCGACATACTCCCCGCGGATATAGAGATAGGTCGCGTCGATCTGCATGGCCCAGGCCGCAATCAGGATCCCCTCGAAAATGAGGTGGGGATTGTATTCCATGAGCTGCCGGTCCTTGAAGGTCCCCGGCTCGCTTTCGTCGCCGTTGCAGGCAATATAGCGGGGCGTTCCGGGATCGACCGGCGGCATGAAACTCCATTTCAGCCCGGTCGAGAATCCGGCGCCGCCCCGACCGCGCAGGCCGCTTGCCTTAACCGCCTCGGTCACCTTGCCCGGCGCCCATTTTTTACTATGGGTCAATACCGCGCGCAACGCCTCGTAGCCCCCATGTTTTACATACGCGTCGAACCGATGCAAATCACGAACCGGAGGCAGGAGTACGCGCTCGTAGTTACGCCAGTCGCCGGCTTTGGTAGCTCCGTTTCTGCTGGGTGAAGGCATTTTCATACGTGGTGGTCCGGGCGCGATGCAGGTCCTCCGGATACGTTATTCGAGGGTTTCGGCAATGGGCGGGGTCCGGCCGGTATCCGTCGCCTCCGCATCCGATCGCCGGTTTCCGTCCAAAGCGTCTTCGTCCTGCGGCAATGTGACGGATACGAACGGGGGCATATCTCCATCCTTCAGCGCATCGATCAGCGCATCCAGTTTTTCCCTTGAAAGATTATGTACGTACGGCCCGTTCGTGACCTGGAGCATCGGCGCCGTCCCGCAGGCTCCGAGGCATTCCACGCCCTGAATCGTGAACAACCCGTCTTCGGTCGTCTCTCCCTCCCGAATGCCAAGCTTTTCTTCGAGGTGGTGCAGCATATCGTATCCACCGCACAATTGACAGCTGAAGCACGTGCATACGTCCAGCACATGGGAGCCTTTCCTTGCCTTGTAATACTGCGTATAGAACGTTGCCACGCCGTACGCAAGCGAAAAGGGAATCTCGATCGTATCGGCCACGAGACGAATCACCTCCGGGGGCAAAAACCCGAATTTCTCCTGAGCGAGCCAGAGGGTTTTCATTACGGCGCCTTCGGGCGTGGGATACTGTCCCCGAAATTCTTCGATCCGCTTCTTTTCCGCATCCGTGAACATCAGGTCTTCTTCGGAAAAGACAGGTTCCGGGAGGCGATCCGGTAACGGAACCACAGAATGTTTGATAAAATCGCTCACGGTCGGATTATTTGTCGGCTTCTCCCATGACCGGATCGATGGAACCGATGAGAATGACCGCATCGGCAACCAGAGACCCTTCCATCATGTGTTCGAGTCCTTGTAAATTCGTGAAAGAAGGCGCATTGACCTTCGCCCGCCAGGGGTTGCCCGTACCGTCGGACTGGAGGTACCACCCCAGTTCCCCCTTCGGCGACTCGATCGCCTGATAACAGGCGGCGCCTTTCGGCGGCGCGACTCCTACATCGGTATACAAAAAATCGTGGATCATGCCCTCCATGGAGTAATACACCTCGTCCTTCGACGGATAGGCCCGCTTGGCGTCGTCGGCGCGAATGGGGCCGTCAGGCAAGCGATCCAGACATTGCCGGATAATCCGAAGACTTTCTTTCATCTCTTCGAGCCGCACAAAATACCGCGCCAGGGAATCCCCCGCTTCACGGGTCGGGACATCGAAATCCACTTCCCCGTAAAACATGTACGGTTCGAAACGGCGAATGTCATACGGTTCGCCGCTGGCCCGCAGATTCGGCCCCGTAAGCCCGATCTCTACGGCTTCCTCGCGGGTAAGCGTACCCACATCGCGGTTTCTGTCGATCCATATACGGTTCCGGTTGAGCAAGGCTTCCCAGCCTGCTATCTCCTGACCGAAATCGTCCACAAACTGGCGGATCAGGCGGAATGCTTCCGGCGTCAGGTCCGAAAACAGGCCGCCGATGCGGCTGTGCGACACGGTGAATCGGGCGCCCGCCACTTCGTCAAAAATGCGGTAGAGATCCTCGCGCCCCTTGAAGGTCCACAGAAAAACGGACACGGCGCCGGCATCCATCAATCCGACCCCCAGCCAGAGCAAATGCGACGAAATGCGCGCCAGTTCGCACATAATCATGCGAAGCCACTGCGCCCGTTCGGGTACCTCGATCCCTGCAAGCTTCTCCACGGCCAGGCACCATGCCACATTGTTGGCATACGGCGCAAGGTAATCCATGCGATCCGTGTAGGGCATGAATTCCTGATAGGTCTTGTGTTCGGCAAGTTTTTCGGTGCCGCGGTGCAGATAACCGATGTCGAGCACCGATTTCTCAATGGTTTCGCCATCCATTTTGACCACGCACCGGAGGACGCCGTGGGTGGCCGGGTGCTGCGGCCCGATGTTGAGGATCATCTCATGCTCAAGCGGATCCCCCTCGTTCGCCTCGTTGCGCTGCGCCTGCTCCAGCCACACATGCTTGCTTTCGAGGCGCTCGTAGATCGCCTCGTTATGCCGGGGCCAGAACCGGAAAACCGATTCCTCCCCCGATGTCCGGAAACCCGATTCGGCGCTCATTCTTCCTCGGTAATCTGTGACGGGGGTTCCTGGTAACTCTTCGGCGTCGGGCCCTCATGGGCGGTCGGAAACGGATCGTACTGGAGGGGTCCCTCGGGGGTCCGGGGAGGCAACGGCAACGATCCGGGAATACCCAACTGGGGAAATTCTTTCCGTTGCGGATAGTATTCGAAATCTTCCGGCATGAACATCCGGCGCATATCCGGATGCCCCTCGAAGCGAATGCCCAGCATGTCGTACACCTCGCGCTCGTTCCAGTTGGCGGCGCGATATACCTCCGTTACCGTAGGCACCGTCAAGGCGGCTTCGTCCACCCGAACCTTCAGTCGGATACGTTTTTCTTTCTCAAAGGATACGAGGTTATAGAAGACTTCAAACCGGTCCTCTTCCACGAACCGATCCGCGCCCCCTACATCCGACAGATACAGGAAACTCTGCTCGTCCTTCAGAAAACGACATACATCCGCTATGCGCTGTGTGTCGACCAGAACAGTCTGCTCCCCGGCATATTCCTCGACGCCCAGAATGGCTTGGTCAAAACGATCGCATAACGCCTCAATAATCTCAGAGACGCGCGTAGTGGGCTGGGAAAGCGGGTTGTCCCCGCCAGGAGTCGCCGCGTCTTCGGGCGTAAAAAAGAAATCAAGCGCCCGGTGAGACGGCATGCCTTCTTCCGCCGGAGGGCTATGTTCGGCATCCGTGGACATCTCAACCCATGCCGTTACTCGTCTGCCCTGCCGGAAGTGCATGCCCCTGCACATAATCCTGCGTAACGGAATACTCGTTACGAATCTTCTCCTGAATATCCATCAGGGCATGTAAAAGAGCCTCCGGGCGAGGCGGACATCCGGGGATATACACATCTACCGGCAGAAAATTATCGCATCCCTGCACCACCCCGTAGCAACGGTGCATCCCGCCCGTCGAGGCGCAGGCCCCCATGGCAATACACCATTTCGGGTCAGCCATCTGATCCCATACCCGGCGAATGGCATGCGCCATCTTGTACGATACCCAGCCGGCCACAATCATCAGATCGGCCTGGCGCGGCGAAAAGCGCATGGCCTCGCTTCCAAAACGGGCTGCATCGTACCTGGGACCTGCAAAGGCCATCATTTCAATAGCGCAGCAGGCAAGGCCCATGGGCATCGGCATAAGTGAATTGGAGCGCGCCCAATTCAATACGGCATCCACTCTGGTGGTAAGAAATCCCTCGTTCCGGGCGCCTTGCGAAACCATGGTATTCAGTATGGGTCTTCGGGAAACGAAACACGCGGGGTCAATCGAACTCCAGTCCTCCTTTTTTGACATCGTACAGAAGACCGACGCCAAGAATAAGAATAAACAGGCAAACAACCGCCAAGGCTCCCAAGGCAACTCCCGCATCCATGAACTCGTGGAAACTTACGGCCCACGGATACAAAAAGACGACTTCCACATCGAACACGATGAAGATCATCGCCACCAGGTAAAATTTCACCGAGTAGCGCTCATGGGCCGTGCCGACAGGATCCATCCCGCTCTCGTAGCTGCTCTGCTTGATCAGATTACGCCGGCGCGGGCCGAGCCAGTCGGCGCCCTTCAGGAGCGTCAACGCCATCCCCAACGCAAGCGCCATCATTATCAGCAAGGGAACGAAATCCACAGGCATAGTTCGGGCAGACAGTGAATGCGACTATGATGGGCTAATAATGCGCCAGAGGAGGACCAGGGCAGGCGCCATCGCGCCCTTGCTGCGCCTCCGTCTGTAAAAGAGTCCCGGGGAACCGGATGTAAACGCGTAGCATGGGCAAAATACCCCACGTAAGCAGGGCAATCAACGCGAAACAGCCATGAATATCCCGTCAAGGAAAATGGACAGGGCACAGGGTACGGGATCAGGTACGCTTTTTCCTTCTATATCTCCAGGGTCATCTGTACAAGCCCCATCCGCCCTATCTCCGGCGAGCCGACGAACTCGCGGTGCCGCTGATCCAGCACATTGAACAGGGACAGATTCATGCGCAATCCGGACACATAGTCGCCGAGATCGTATCCGGC